>NZ_JBFAMF010000005.1:0-269339 GCF_040656435.1 Brevibacterium sp. NPDC049920 | reverse complement strand
CGATCCTCAACCGGATCGTGTCCAACGCCGAACTGGTCCAACTCGCCGGCCCGAACATGCGTCGCCACACCAAACTCGACGCCGCCGACTGAACAGCACCGCGGGCGGGATCGCCGCTACCCGGTCGTCCCGCCCGCGCTACCGGTTCGCCACACACACGCTACCGAAAGACGCTGCTAAACAGCACGGCTACGTCGTGGCCGGGATGACGCTGGGGGAGGGCGCGATCACGCTTGACGAGCTGGTCGCGGAGGACCACCCGCATCTCGCGCTGGTGTTCGGGACAGAAGGCCACGGCCTGACGCGCCAGGCCGACCGCCGGCTCGACCGACGAGTGACGATCCCGATGATGCACGGGGTGGACTCGTTGAACGTGGCAGCGTCGGCGGCGGTGGCGTTCTACGCGACGCGGTAGTCACAGGAAACTTACGTGGCGGTGGCCGCCCCAATGCCCATTGGGCAGGGAATCGGGTCGCTGCGGACGCTCACGACCCTTCTAGCTTGGATTCAATTTCGCGAACGAGGGCATCGAGAGGCCCTCTTCGATCGGCTCGAAGGGCGGCGACGGGATCGCGCTCGACGGCATCGGCAACGAGGGTCTTGAGGTCGTCCTCGATCGCCTTAGTCCAACCTTGACCCGAGCCTGCGAAGTAGTCTTGCATTCGCAGCTTGAACTTCTTTTGCGGGTGAGTGTGAGCAGGATCCAGGGTCACGTTGAATCGAGCGAGGATGTCCGGTCCCAGAAATGCTTCGTCGAGCAGATCTTCCACCTCCGAGTCGTTCATGTCGACGACCCTCACCATGGTCGCGTCAAGATGGCTGAAGCCGTGCTCCTTCTCGAGAGCTTCGAGTGCCTTGCGCCCAGCAGCGTCGGAGTCTAGTAGTACGTGAACGCGGCAGACACTGTCGTAGAAGTGACGGAACTGGTAAGCGACATTGCTCGCGCCGGTTGTAATCTCTATCCGGAGTGCGCCGTCAGTCAACGCGGACTGGATTATCGGGCTCTCGCCAGCCAGAAGCGTCTGGATGATCCTTTTGTCACTGAGGCCTTCAACTAGCAGGGCGACGCTCGCCGACTGAAGGTTATCCTCGATCCGTACCCCGAGGATGTCCCGGATCTGGCCGAGTGAACCCGCTTGGACCGCACGGTTCTGCCTGATGATGACGTTGCCCGCGACATCACCACGACTCACGAGGAGAGGGCTGTGAGTTGTAATGACCACCTGCTGGTCATGGGCAATCTCATCCAGAACTGCGCGAAGCTCGTGAACCGCTGAGGGGTGAAGATGGGCCTCAGGCTCTTCGACTGCGAGGATTAGGTCCGACTTATTGTTCGCCTGCGCCAATGAGTGCGCCAAAGAGATCGCGGCAAGGCTCTGCACCCCGTCACCCTTTGACGCCAGAGGCGTCTTCACTCCGTCGTCGACCATGAAGTCGAACTCTGTCCAGGCCCACGGATTCACTCCAAAGTAGTCCCGCCCAGACGGCTCGATCTCGACTGACTCCACGTTTGGGAGGAAGCGGCGAAGGGCATCAGTGACTGACGTGCCGAGCGGTGATAGGGCATCCTTGCGGCGCTCGAGCACGACCTCCAGCGCCTTTCGGTATTCTTGATCGCTTTCCAGCGCCGCGAGACGAGAACCCACCTCGGCGCGCATCAACGAGACCGATTCAAACGCTGGGCGAGACGCAGGGATGTACTGCACGCGAACTTGGTCCGAGATGAACTTCGCAATGGCGACCTTCTTCTCGTTGATCTTCTTGCTGCCGGGTCCCTGTTTGATGATTTGCATCTCGCGCCGTCCTCGGTACAGGCGCAGACGAACTTTCAATGTGCCGTTATTGGCGCTCTTCGTTCGTTCCTTGAATTCTTCAATCTCGTCGTCGTTGAGCTCGAAGTCGAACTCGAGGACCGTTGCCGAGTTCGGTTTTGCTGACCTGACAGAATCGGGGATGTCTGATTCCCACGTGTACGTCTCGAAGTCCCAGTCATCCCGCCGTCCGCGACCGCGCGCGGGATAGGGTGCGCCCTTGCCGATGTCGGATATTGCACGTAGGCCAACGACGAGACCACGCAGGATGTTCGACTTTCCTTCGTTGTTTGGACCGACGAGAACCGTCATAGTTCGAAGGTCCATGCCCTCACTCTTGAGGATGGATCGATACCTCTCCAGGCGGAACTGTCGCACTCTCATCAGTAGTACTCCCGGACGTAGCCGAGGGCTTTCTCGAAAACGTCGTTGTCGCGGATCTTGAACTGGACGTAGAGCGTCTTCCGCAGAGCTTGGCGGACCTCTTGGTCGCCGCGGATCGTGGACTGCCACCCCTCGAAGCGGACCCCACGGACGACCTCGTCGATCCGGTTGACGACGTTCTCGACGATGATCGGGGTCTGATCGCCTTTGAGGGCGTCGAACAGCTCGGTCAGTGCCGCCTTGCCCTGCTCTTCGCGGGGCACCTCGTCGGCTGCTTTCTCGGCAGCAACGGTGTCGCGGGCGAGTTCGAGAAGCTCTCGAAGGAAGTCGAGGCTGGACTGTTGGATGTCGGCGTAGCGCTCGCGCAGGTCGTTGAGGCGCTGGCCGAGTTCGACGAAGACCGGGTTATGCAGGTGCCGCGCGATGCGTGCGGTGATCTGACGCTCGATCTCTTCGGTGGGGATGTCGGTGCGCCGACCAGTCATGAGGTCTTCGATCGTCTGAGCGTCGAGCACGATCGTCTCTGTGTTCTGCGGGATCTCGACGGCGACGTGCTCGTTGATCAGGTCGATTGTCTTGGCTCCGAGCGCGTGCCACACGAGACGGCCCGTGATGTCCGAGGGGCGCACCGACTCATAGACATCCGAGAGCCAGCGGTAGTCATCGCGATGTTCGCCCAGCATGGGGTCTGGACTGAGTGCCTCCCACAGCTGTGACACCACGCTGTAGGCGGCTCCGAAAGCGTCCTTCGTGACGTCGTCGGCGATCGCGGATTGTGCCTGGACGAGGCCTTCGTACCCGCCGACGGTGCGGTCGACACCGGGGAAGAATGCGAGTGCGGCAGCCATCGCCGGTGCGAGTTGAGTCTTGAGCTCCTCGATGTTGGAGACGACCTCCCGGACAGCCTGCTCGTCGAAGGAGAGGGATCGGGCGACGTCGTCGAAGATGCCGAGGTAGTCGACGATCAGGCCGTGGGTCTTGTCCGGCGGGTACACGCGGTTGGTGCGAGTGATCGCTTGGAGCAGCGTGTGCTCCTTCAGCGGCTTGTCGAGGTACTGGCAGTAGAGGATCGGAGCGTCGAACCCGGTCAGCAGCTTCGCCGTCACGATGATGATCTTGAGCGGGTCGCTCGGGTCATTGAACCGCGCGACGACCTGCTCAAGCTCCTCGGCACCTGGGGTCCACTTGGCCCAGTCGGGCGAGTCACCTCGGGTCTTCGACATGACGATGGTTGATGCCTCGGGCCCGAGGTGCTTGTCGAGCTCATTCTTGTACGCGACGCAGGAGGCCTTGTCGTAAGCGACGACCTGCGCCTTGAAACCCTGGGGCTCCACTTTGGATTGGAAGTGGGCGGCGATGTCGGCAGCGATCTTCGCGATGCGCGAGGGCGTCTTGATCAGCACCTCGATCGAGGCCGCCTTCTTCGAGAGGGTGATCTTGTCGCTCTCGGACAGATCGCGATCCGTGGCGAGTTCCTCGAACGCCGCGTCGATCGCCTCCTGGTCGATGTGGATTTCTGAGAGTCGTGGTTCGAAGTGCAACGGAAGGGTCGCACCGTCGCGGATGGAGTCCTGGAATGAGTACCGCGACAGGTAGCCGCCCTCGTCCTCGGGTGCGCCGAACCACTTGAAGGTGTTGCGGTCGCGTCGGTTGATCGGCGTGCCCGTCAGGCCGAAGAGGTACGCGTTGGGTAGGGCCTCACGCATCTTCTGCCCGTAGTCGCCCTCTTGCGAGCGGTGGGCCTCGTCGACCATCGCGATGATGTTCTGCCGGGCGTCGAGGACGCCAGGTGCCTCGCCGAACTTGTGGATCGTGGTGATGATGATCTTCCGAGCTCCCTGGCTGAGCAGCGTCTGGAGCTGGGCCCGAGAGTCGGTCGACACCAAGCCCGGGACGTCCGAGGCGTTGAAGGTGCCCGTGATCTGGGTGTCCAGGTCGATGCGGTCGACCACGATCAGGATCGTCGGGTTCGTCAGCTCGGCCATCGCGCGCAGTTTGAGCGCGGTGAAGACCATGAGCAGTGACTTGCCCGAGCCCTGGAAGTGCCAGATCAGGCCCTGCTTGACCTTGCCGAGCAGAACCCGGTCGACGATCAGATTGGTCGCCTGGAACTGCTGGAACCGCGCGATGATCTTGATCTTGCGGTGCTTCTTGTCAGTCGCGTAAAGGGTGAAGAACCGCAGAAAATCCAGGACCGCACGGGGAGTGAGTACTCCTTCGACGGCCTCTTGGACCGCGACGAGACCGATCTTCGCCGGCGCATCCTCATCGGTGGGGTCGTCGCGCCAGGGGCCCCACAGCTCGATCGGCATGCCAATGGTGCCGTAACGGAAGTCCTTGCCCTCGGTCGCGAACGAGAACACGTTGGGCACGAAGAACTGCGGGACGCTCTGCTCGTAGTCGTCGTGGATCTGCGCGGCCCCGTCGATCCAGGTGTACGCCGGCCGGATCGGCGTCTTCGCCTCACCCACCACCAAGGGCAGGCCATTGCACCAGAGCACCAGGTCAAAGCGCTTCTCGAGCCTTCCCTGTTTGAACGTCACCTCAGTCGAGACGATCCACTGGTTCGACGAATCATCGTCGAGGTCGTCGAAGTCGATCAGCCGGACCGTCGTGTGCTCGCCGTTCGGCCCGAACGGCATCGACTTCTGACCAGTCAGCCACGCCATGAACTCCTCGTTGGCCACCACTGGATGCGGGCTGTTCCGGGCAGCGATCAGGATCGCACGGAGGTTGTAGATGACTTCGTCCGCCTTCGCGGGGTCCGCCTCGATCTCCGGATTCAGCCGGACAAGCGCTCCCTCCAGCACACCTTCGAGCATCACCTCGTCGGTACGACGCGGAAGCTCGTTGCCCGGCAAAAACTGGACGTCGTCGGATTTCACTAGGTCCCGGATGAGGTCGCGCACAGAATTCGCTTCGTTGAACTGGGCCATCAGCTGCCTCCAAGCATCTCTCCGAGAACCACTTTGCCGACGGCGGTGACAGCAGCGACTTCGGCACGAAGGCGTGCGAGACCGTCCCTCAGCGTGCCGAGGGTCTCGACAAATGCTCTTCTCTCTTCGGGGAGTTCCGTCCAGGGAATTTCAAGCTCGTTGAGCCAGCGAACGGCGAGGTTGCCCAAGCCGACAGTCCCCGAGGCTGCGTCACTCATGCGGTGCTGCATCCCCGCCTCGCTCAGGACCCAGAAGAGATAATCCCTGTCGGACATGTCGTTCGCCCGCATAAGGAACTGGAACGCGGACACCGCATGCCCGTGCGCCGCTTCGGGCGGGATGTATACGTTCCCGATCCGCTGTCGGTTTCCATTAGTGCGAATCAGGATGAGGCTCGACTCGTCGATTGTGCTAACACTGGCGGGAAGTCCAGTCACATGGCCGACGCCTTCGAGATCGATCGTTCCGTCAGGCTTCGTGTTAGGGATACCAATGACAGGCACCGATCCTTCGACGGATTCACCGTGAACATCCGATGCTGGAAACGAAGGCCCGGACCGCGTCGTCGTGAGATCCCCCAGTCGCGCTGTAGTGGGTAGGGCGCTGAGCCGTGTAGCCGCGACGCGCGCAAGGACACCTTGGACCGATTCGACCTCGTCCGCAAGGGTGCGTTTATGACGCTCGATGGCCCAGAGGAGGTCGGCCATGCGCGTCTGTTCCTCGAAGGATGGGAGGTTGAACTCAAAGTCCTTGAGGTCGCGCCAGTTGGTGCGTGGCGACAGAGAACCAGCCGACGTGCCGAGAGCATGCTCGAAGAAGCCCTCCGACTGCACAATGAAGGGGAGCAAGTCTCTGCGAAGCTGCGTCTCATCGGCATCGAAGGTGTAGATGTCGCCGGAGCAGATGGCGTCGAACTCGGCGTAGGCGGCCTTTCGCTGGTAGGCACGGCGCTTGCCGAAGAGCGTCTGTCCGGGTTTGACCCGTCGAGTGAAGGTCCTGCCGGCATCGGTGGATCCCCAACGGCTGACCTTCAGCTCGCCGGGGTCCAAATGCTCCATCGCGATGATCCGGTCGATGCCGGCCGCCTCGAGATCACGGACGGTCTCATTGACATTGCGGACGACGTCGCCGAATGCCACCCGCTTCCAGGCGGACTTGTCGAGGTTCAACATCATGCCGTCACCTCTGCTCGCAGGAACGCGAGTACGTCGTCGATCGCCGCGTCGGCTACAGCAGCAGACGCTCGCCAATCAGCAACCGCATCTGTGACGTCGAGCTGGTCTCCCGCGAGGGTGGCTGAGGCTCCGGCGACGTACAGCGGAATCGCGAGGCTGTGACCCTCGTCGGCAATCTGGGCGAGTGAGGCGACGGCTGCGAACTGGTCGATGTCGGCGAAAGCGCGGTACGCCTCCAGCACTTTCTGCTGATGGGAGTCTCGCAGGAACGACTGCGCCTGCTCGCGGGCGACTTCGTTGACCGCGTTGATGAACAGCACTTTGCCCTTGTGCTCGGCGGGCTTACTGGCGCGGAGCGTGACGACCACGGCCTCCATGGGGCTGTTGTAGAACAGTCCGGCACCGAGCCCGAGCACGCACTCGATGAGGTCGGATTTGACCAGTGCTTCACGCAGAGATGCCTCTTCACGCCGGAAGAGCACCCCGTGGGGGAAGAGGATCGCAGCGCGGCCCGTATCGGGGTCGAGACTCTTGGCGATGTGCTGGAAGAACGCGTAATCGGCGCGTCCCTGCGGCGGCACGCCCCAGACGTTGCGGCCGTACGGGTCCTTGGCGAACGCGGTGCGGTTCCACGCCTTGATGGAGTAGGGCGGGTTTGCCAGCACAACGTCGAACGTCTGCAGACGGCCCTTGCCGTCTAGGAACGCCGGCCGGCTGAGGGTGTCACCGTGGGCGATGTGGCCGTCTGTGATGCCGTGCAGGAACAGGTTCATCCGCGCGATGGCGGATGTCCCGTAGTTGAGCTCCTGGCCGTAGAGGCGCAGATTCCGCCACTCCTTGCCCTGCCGCTTCAATTCGGCGGCGGTGGAGATGAGCATGCCGCCCGTGCCGCAAGTGGGGTCGTATACAGACTCACCCGGTTGGGGCTCGAGCATCATCGTCATCAGGTGCACGAGCGTGCGGTTGGTGTAAAACTCCTGCGCGGTGTGACCGGAGTCGTCCGCGAATTTCTTGATCAGGTACTCGTACCCGTTGCCGAGCTCGTCCTCGGGCAGGTTGGTGATCGAGAGCGTCTTGGTGGAGAGGTGCTCGATGAGGTCGGCCAGCGTCGAGTCCGGGAGCAGGTCCTTATTGCCCCAGTCGCCGTCACCGAAGACGCCGGGGAGTGTGTCGGGGTTGGCCTTCTCGATGGACCGCATGGCGTGAAGGAGCGTGGTTCCGATGTTCTGGGTGACGCCTCGGATGTCGTCCCAGTGGCAGCCGTGGGGGATGGCGAAGCGGTGGTTCTCTGGGAGGTCGGCGAGCTCCTCGTCGTCGTCGTATACCTCCATCGCGGCGGCGTGCTCCTCGTCGTAGACGTCGGAGATCCGCTTCAAGAAGACCAGCGGGAAGATGTACTGCTTATAGTCGCCGGCGTCAATCAGCCCACGGAGCACGATCGCCGCGCCCCACAGGTAGTTCTCGAGCTCGCGCTGTGTGATTCTGGTGCTCATACGGACAGCCCCCACTTCGTCAGCTCGGCCTCCAGCGCAGCACGCGTCCTGGTCGCCTCGGCGTGCGCCGTTTCGAGATTCGCGAGAGCGTCCGCGAGCGTGAGCTTCTCGCCGATGTCAGGTGGGGCGACGTACAGCGGGATGTTGAGGTTGTAGTCGTTGCTCTCGATCTCGGCCAGATCGACGACACGGGAGCGGCCCTCGATGTCAGCGTGGAGCTCATAGGCGTCAAGGATCTGCTGGGCATGCTCGGGTTCGAGGGTGTTCTGGTTGCGTCCGCGCTTGAACAGGTCTTCACCGTTGATGAAGAGCACCTTGCGTTTCTCCTCCGGTTGCTTCTCCTGTCGAAGGATCAGTACACAGGCGGCGAGGCCCGTGCCGTAGAACAGGTTGGGAGCCAACCCGATGACCGCGTCGACGAGGTCTGACTCGAGCACGTGGGTGCGGATCCGCGCCTCAGCGCCCTGCCGGAAGAGCGCCCCCTGGGGCAGGACGACGGCGACGCGTCCAGTCTTCGGTTTCGCGGAGGTGAGCATGTGCTGGACCCAGGCCCAGTCGGCATACCCCTTTGGTGGGACACCACCACGTGCGTTCCGGCCCCATTTGTCGGACGCCCATTCGGGCTCGCCCCAGTTCTTAAGTGAGAACGGCGGGTTGGCGACGACGCAGTCGAACTGCGCGAGGTTGTTTCCCGTGTAGAAAGCGGGGTTGCGCAGCGTGTCCTCGCGGACGATCTTGAAGTCTTCGACGCCGTGGAGCAGCAGGTTCATCCGTGCGATCGCAGAGGTCGCGAGCACTTTCTCCTGGCCGTAGAGCTTGCCCCAGAGAGTCTTGGGGCTGCCGCCGGCGGTCTTCACGTGCTCGATGACCTCGATCAGCATGCCGCCGGTGCCGCAGGCCGGGTCGTAGACCGTCTCGCCTTCGGTGGGGTTGAGGATGGTGACGAGCAGGCCGACCACCGAGCGCGGCGTGTAGTACTCACCGGCCTTCTTGTTCGACTGGTCGGCGAACCTTTTGATGAGGTACTCGTACGCGTTGCCGAACACGTCGGGCGGCACAGCGGCGTTGGTCAGCGCCTTGCTCGAGAAGTGCTCGAAGAGATCGGCGAGCTTGCGGTCGGGCAGCTTGTCCTTGTTGGTCCAGCTGGCGTTGCCGAAGATGCCGTACAGCGTCTCGGGGTTCGCTTTCTCGATCTCACGCAACGCAGTCTGCAAGGCGGTGCCGATGTTCGCTGTGTGGGTGCGCACGTCGTCCCAGAGGCTTCCGGGAGGGATCACGAAGCGGTGGTTCTCCGCGAACAGGGCGAACTCGTGGTCGCCCCCGGACTCGTCCAGCGCTTGGGCGTACTCCTCGAGGTAGACGTCGCTGATCCGCTTGAAGAACATCAGCGGGAAAATGTACGCCTTGAAGTCGGCCTGGTCGATGCTGCCGCGCAGCAGGTCAGCCGCCGCGGCGAGGTACTGCTCGAGCTCCGCCAGCGTCAGCGGATCGCTCCCGCCGTGGGGGCGCAATGCCCGCGCTGCCGCGCGTGCCTCATCCTCGGTCATCCGTCTCCTAGCTATTGCTCCACCACGCGGCAATGGCGCTACCGACTCAGCTCACGGCCGAGGGGACAACGTCCCCTGACTAGGCCCTCGTTGCGTCAGCACGCGATGGGCGGTTCCGATCGACACGCCAGCGCTTCCGGCGATGCTGCGCAACGACTCGCCTCGATCTCTCCGCATCCTAATCTCGCGCTGCGTCTCGTCGCTAATGGTGCGTGGTCGGCCGTGGCTGCCTCCGTGTTCCCGCGCCGTCTGGATGCCGGCCCGGATGCGGGAGCTTTGAAGCTCACGACGTAGTTGTCTGAGCTCGCGGATGTCAGCGAGAAGCTCCGAGTCTCCGGTGTGCTCGCCCGCGGCCAGGCCAACGAGGACCTTCACTGTTACTCCTCGGTCAATGAGGCCCAGCAGTGTCTCGAGTCCGTCGACCATGCTCGTGCTCAGGCTCCGTGCGCGGGTCACGGTGAGTGCATCCCCGTCGCCGACCTCCGCCACAGCAGCGAGGAGCCCGGGGCGGTTCTTGATCAGGCGTCGACGCGATGCTGTCGCCTCGAAGAGACGCGAGCAGATCGGCTCGAGTGCTTGCCGTTGCAATCTCGCGTCCTGAGGGTCTGCCCCGACCCGGACGAGTACAATGAGCGCCATCAGCCCAAGCTCAGGTCGCTGCTGTGCAGTCGCAGCATGGCAGTGGGTGGGGGAGTGAGGTGCATAGGGTTTATTGAACGCTCCAAGCCGGCCGACGATGACGACCGAGCGGCCATATTTTCCTTCTGACCTGCGGAGACGTAATGCTCAGTTCATCGGTGTGTCGACCGGAAGGAACCGAGCTCACGGGTCCGAAACGCTCCAGAACACTCTGTGACCGCCTCCAACCTCGGCGCGATCTTCCGCTCCGCGGCGGGCCTGGGCGTCGATGCCGTGCTCATCACCCCACGCAGCGCCGACCCGCTCTACCGCCGGGCGATCCGGGTGTCGATGGGCACGGTGTTCCAGGTCCCGTGGACGCGTCTCGACTCCTGGCCGGCCGACATCGACCGGCTCCACGAGCTCGGCTTCCACACCGCCGCGCTCGCGCTCGAGGACGACTCGGTGCCGCTGCGGGAGTTCGCCGCGCGGGCTCCTGCGCGCACAGCGCTCATCATGGGCACCGAGGGCGACGGACTGCAGCGCAGGACGATCGCGGCGGCGCGCTCGACCGTCCTCATCCCCATGGGCCACGGCGTCGACTCGCTCAACGTCGCCGCCGCGACGGCTGTGGCCTGCTACGCGCTGCAGCCGAGCGTGGACACGCCGCAGAGCGAGACTCAGCGATCGAGCGAGACCATCCGAGCGAATCCCGGAGACGACGATGCAGAACCGACGAACTGACCGCACCGATCCGACTGAGCAGACCGCGCCGGAGCTCACCCGCGCCCTCGAGGCCGCCCGGATCACCGGGGAGGTCGGCACGCCGCGCGAGGGCAACCTGTCCCACATCCAGCGGTTCCTCGACCAGGAGACGCACTTCCACTTCGGCGTGCCGCTCACCCGCGACTGGGACTACGACGCTGTCTTCGACCTCATGGTCGGCCGGGTCGGAATCTCCGCAGATCGGGCGCACACCGCCGGTCAGGACACGATCTCGACCGCGCTGTGCCTCGCGGCCTCCGCGCGCTTCGCGGCGGTGCTCGGCGAGGTCGCGCGCGGCGGCGGACGGATCCTCTTCGGCTCCGGCCACCCGGCCGGCATGGTGCCCGTCCACCAGGCCTTCGCCCGGGCCGCGGAGGCCGCCGGGGCCGAGGTCGTCCGCGCCACCGGACCGATCACCGTCGACACCGATGGGGGAGACGTCCGGCACCTCGGCGGGGTATGGGTCTGGCACCAGCACGGCGGCGTACCGCACACCCACTCGCCCGAACCGGTGGCGCATCTGCTGGCCGAGCTCAGCCGCCGCGGCGAGGCACCGCCGGACCTCGTCGTCGCCGACCACGGCTGGGCCGGGTACGCCGGCGGGCAGGGCCTGCGCGCGATCGGCTTCGCCGACTGCAACGATCCGGCCCTGTTCGTCGCCGAGGCGCAGGGCCAGGTCGAGGTCGCCGTCCCGCTCGACGACGACATCGAGCCGCAGCTCTATCTGCCGCTCATCGAGTTCATCCTGCAGCGCGCCGGCCTCCCCGCCGAGGGGATCGCGCTCTGAGCCGGCTCGCGCTCACACCTCGAGCGCGAGGTCCTCGATCACCTCGGCGCCGGGGAGGCGTGCGAGCTCGGACCCGGGGAGGATGATCTTCGAACCCCGGATGCCCGAGCCGATGATCACCTCGTCGGCCGCGATGACTCGGGAGTCGACGAGCAGCCGGTAGCCCTCCGGGAGGCCGATCGGCCCGATGCCCCCGTACTCCATGCCCGATTCCTCGACCGCCCGGTCCATCGGCAGGAACGAGGCCTTGCGGACGTCGAGGAGCTTGCGGACCCGCTTGTTGACGTCGGCGCGGGTGTGGGCGAGCACGAGGCAGGCGGCGATGCGCTCGTCGCCCGCGCGGGTGCCGGCGACGAGGACGCAGTTCGCGGAGTGCTCCGGGGCCAGGCCGTAGGCCTCGGTGAGGGCTGCGGTGTCCGCGAGGTCCGGGTCGATGGGGAACACCTCGGCGGTGAGATCCGCCGGGAGCGCGGCGAGCGCCTCGGCGGTGGGAGCGGCGACGAGCTCGGGGGTGTCGCTGGCAGGCACGGCGGTCACGGTGTCGGGCAGGATGCTCCAGGTCATGGCACCCACGATAGGACAGGCCGGCGTGCAGGTGCAGGCGCGGTGTCATGATCGGTCGGCGTGTTCGGGTTCGCCCCGGTTCGACGCGTCCGGTATAGTGGATCGTCGGTCCTCCGTGGGACCGGACCGGATCCGAGCAGGATCCGAGCACACGAATTTGAGCACTGGCAGGCGGATGAGGATCCGCATCAGGGCTCACAGGAATTCAACGCGAAGGACATTCATGAAGAAGGACATCCACCCGGAGTACGACGTCGTCGTGTTCAACGACCTCTCCTCCGGCACCAAGTTCCTCACCCGCTCCACCGTGAAGAGCGACAAGACCATCGAGTGGGAGGACGGGAACACCTACCCGCTCATCGACGTCGAGATCTCCTCGGCCTCGCACCCGTTCTACACCGGCAAGCAGCGCATCCTCGACTCCGCCGGCCGCGTCGAGAAGTTCAAGGACCGCTACAAGGGCTTCGGCAAGCGCAAGTGACGCACGCCTGAGACGAGCGCAGGGCCCCGGGATCGAATCCCGGGGCCCTGCGCTATTCACCGCTGCCGACTGCGCACCGAAAGGGTGCGACGGCCGGTCAGCTGCGCGTGACGGTGATGTCCGCGTGCGGGAAGCAGCGGACGGCGGGGTGGAGGAGCGAGCGGACGCCGGTCGCGTTCTCGATCGCCGCGGCGATGCCGTGGGCGACGGTCTCCTTGGCCCGCGCGACCGCCTCGGGCACGGCGAGTCCGGTGGCCAGCCCCGCAGCGATCGCCGAGGCGAACGAGCAGCCGGCGCCGTTGACGAGGTGGTCGTTGACCTTCTTCGTGGCGAACACCGTGACCGACTCGCCGTCGAACAGCACGTCGACCGCATCCTCGCCGGCGAGGCGGGCGCCGCCCTTGACGACGACGTTCTTCGCACCCATCGAGTGGATCGCCCGGGCCGCGTCGACCATGTCCTCGACGCTCGTGAGCTCGGCCGTGCCGGTCAGGGTCGCGGCCTCCTCGAGGTTCGGGGTGATCACCGTGGCGAGCGGGACGAGGTTCTCGACGAAGAGGTCCTTGAGGTCGACCATGGTGCCCGCGCCCTTGCACACGAGGACCGGGTCGAACACGTAGGGCAGGTGGTTGTCGCGCAGGCGCTCGGCGAGGACGAGCGCGGAGTCGACGGAGCCGAGCATGCCGGACTTGATGACGTCGAAGTCGTGGACGGCGAGCGCGGAGTCGAGCTGGCGGTTGACGACCTCGGGCTCGATGAACTCGATGACGTGGTTGAACCCGTCCTCGGGGTCGAAGGTGACGATGCACGTCACGGCGGCGGTGCCGAACACGCCGTACTCCTCGAACATCTTGAGGTCGGCGGCCAGGCCCGCGCCGCCGGAGACGTCCGAGCCGGCGACCGTGAGGGCACGAGCGATCATGAGGTGGATCCTTCCGTGGTGGGGCAGTGGGGTGCGGTGCTGGAGGTGCGAGGTGCGACGGCGCGGAGCCGTGCGCGCGGTGCACGATGGATCCACTGTACTCCTCAGTCCGCAGTGCACACGGTGATCGGTGAGCCGTGATCCGAGTGGGCGGTGAGCAGTGATCCGAGTGGGTGCGGACCGTTCCGAGTGGAGCGCACGTGTCGTCGATGCGCACTGGTCTCGCCGGGCGGGGTGTGCGGGCTCAGGTGCCGCCGGGGTAGCCGAGCTGGCGCCACGCCTCGTACACCGCGATCGAGGCGGAGTTCGCGAGGTTGAGCGAGCGTCGGGACGGCTGCATCGGGATGCGCACGGTGAGGTCGACATGGTTGTCGGCGAGCACCTCGGCGGGGAGTCCGACGGACTCGCGGCCGAACAGGAGCACGTCGTCGCCCGTGTACTCGACGGTGTGGAACGCGGTGTCGGACTGGGCGGTGAAGGCGATGACGCGGCGGTCCCCGAGCGTGTCCCACAGGGCGTCGAAGTCCGGGTGGACGGTGACGTGCGCGAGGTCGTGGTAGTCGAGCCCGGCGCGGCGCAGCTTGGCGTCGGAGAGGTCGAAGCCGAGGGGCTCGACGAGGTGCAGGTGCGCGCCGGTGACCGCGGCCAGGCGGATCGCGTTGCCGGTGTTGCCCGGGATCTCGGGGGTGCAGAACACGATGCTGAGATTCATCACCGGCCCAGTGTATGCGCGCGGGTGCTGCGAGCCGGGATGGGGAGTGCGCATCAGTCCGGTTCGGGGCGGGAGCGGTGGCACCGAGTGCCGAGGTGCGGCAGGCGGGGCGATAGGGGCGTCCCTGCTGTGACGTCCCCGCTGTGACGTCCATCCGGGGTGAAGCGTCCCGGTCGCGCCGCTGTTGAGCATCCCGGCCGAGACCGGGTTCTTCCAGCGAGGTGTTCGCTGCGCGGCGTCGCGGCAGAAGCGTCACCGTGGCGTAGTGAAGGCAACGACGTCACAGCAGGGACGTGAGGGCGAAGACGTCACGGCTGGGACGTGAAAGCCGCTGGGACGTCACGACGGGGCGTCTCAGCGGGGCGACACAGCGGGGACGCGACCGGACGGGTTCCCGCGATCGGAATGACGTCACAGCGCGGAACTCGCAGCAGAGTCGTCGCAGCAGAGGCGTGAGAACAGCGGCGTCGCACCGGGGACGTGACGGGGTGACATCATTGCGAACGCGTCACAGTTGAGACGTGACCTCCGAGACGTCACAGCAGGGGCATCACGGCGGGGTCGTCACGGCGGGGTTGTTACAGCGGGGTGACGGTGCGGGTGTGTGACCGATGCCTATGGAGCACACGGGGTCGGTTGGGCGAAGACGTCACGGCAGGCACGCCGCTGTGACGCCGGAGCCGCCGGAGTGCTGTCCTCGCTTCAGGACTCCGGCGGCTCTCATGGGCGAGCATCCCGCCGGATGAGGACGAGGTGGGCGGGCACCTCGGGACCGGACCGGCCGCCCTAGCGTCGACGGCGAGGTATATGGGCCGGCGGGCGAGGCGCGGAACGAGCGGTCCGCGCGCCGGTTCGATGGCGCCCCGGTGGGGTCGATGGTGCACCGGTAGAGACGAGGGCATCCCGGTGGAGGCGGGCGGCCCCTGATCCGCACAGAACAGCAGGACGACAATAGATCACTGTGATCGAACCCGTGTCAGTGCCTCCCGATAGCGTGATCTCATCTCGATAAGGGTGGGGTGCGGAGCTCGCCCGAAGGAGGGGGACACGATGAGAACACCGACGGCGGAAGACGCGCGGCCGAGCGGGCATGCGAACGGGGCGGACGAGGCCGAGGATATGAGGCGTGGCGGGGATGCACCCGATGCTGACCGGACGGCGGACAGGACGGCGGCGCCTGCATCCGAGGCACCGGAGGAGCGGGAGTCCGGCGGCAACCCGGACGAGTGTGCCGAGCTCGTTCGCCGGATCCGGGGTGCCGCGGCGCAGATGGCACAGTCGCAGGCGCAGTTCGTCGCGCTCCTCGATCGGATCGATCAGGAGGGTGCCTGGGAGGGCTGGGTCGGCATCCGGAGCTTCGGGCACTGGGTGGCGTTCGCGTGCGAGATGACACCGCACACCGCGCGGGAGTACATCCGGGTCGCTCGCGGCCTGCGCGAGTTCCCCGAGGTCACCCGACTCTTCGGGGAGGGCCGGGTGTCGTATTCGAAGGTCCGTGAGATCACCCGGCTGGCAGGTCGGATCGACGAGACGGAGGCGGCGCGGATGTGCCGGGTCGCGACCTCGGCGCAGCTCTCCCGGATGATCTCGACCTTCCGGCGGATCGCGCCGGACGCGGCCGGGGTGGTCAAGGAGCTCCCCGGTGACGTGTTCCGCATCGAGCCGCTCCCTGCCGGGCGCGCACGGATCACGATCGAGCTGCCCGAGGCCGAGGCCGCCGAGGTCATGGCACTGGTGGACGCGGCCGTCGACCGGACGATCACCACCGCCCACCGGCGGGCGCGGGGAGAGGGAGCGGACGGTGAGGCGGGCGAGGGGATGAGCGGCGAAGCCGATGGTGGCGAGAACACGGAGGGTCCCGCGTCGGAGCCGATCTCCAGGGTCGACCGGTTCCTCGACCTCATCCGGACCGGATCGCGGAGCGGCGAGGAGGCCGGGACGACGTCCCGCCGGGCCGAGGTGCACGTTCACGCATCCATCGCGACCGTCGCCGGCGCGGACCCTGCCTCCGAATCCGCTGCGGGGCGGGTCGAGGCGGAGGATGCGAACATCGGCGCGACAGCCGGGGCACACCGCGACACGGGCGATGAGCCGACCGAGGCCGTGGACAGCAGTGAGCCTCGCGCGGTGTCAGAGGCCGACGTCGCCTGCATCGAGGGGTACGGCGCGGTGACCGCCGCCACCGTCGGCCGGCTGAGCTGCGGATCGCCGCTCGTGGGCGCCCTCATCGATGCATCCGGCGACGTGCTCGCCCTCGGCCGGACGAAGCGCCTGGCCTCGCATCGCCAGCGGCGGGCCCTCGCGGTGCGCGACATCGGATGCCGATTCCCCGGCTGCTCGCGCACCCGGCTGCTCGAGGCGCACCACATCCGACCGTGGTCCGAGGGCGGCCCGACGGACCTCGACAACATGCTCCTGCTCTGCCGCTCGCACCACATCGCGATCCATGAGCACGGTGTGTCCATCGCCCGGCGCGCGGGCGAGGTTCCTGACGGCGGTGCTCATGATGACGACGCTCATGATGGCAACGCTCATAGGGGCGCAGCGCGGACCGATCGGCATCCCGGCGTCGGTTTCGTCTTCACTGCCGCGGGTGCCGAGCTCATGCCGACGTGGAGGGAGACGGATGACGTCGGGGTGTTCGATACCGCCTGGCTGTCCTGGGACGACTACGACCGGGTCGCCAATCATCCGGAGCGCATCTGCACCCTCGGCGGCGGGGAGGGCTTCGACCTCCACGAGTGCGTCCGCTGGATCTTCGACGCCGCCCGGCTCCACGATGACGGCCTGCCGCGCGACGAGGCCGAGGCCGCCGCCTGACCCAGCGGCTGCGGATCGGGGCCGGGCGGCTGCCGGCTGGCGTCCGGTGCCGGGGCGTGGGTGCCGGTGTGCTGGTGCCGTGGCGGCTGGGCTGTGCTCGTGCGGCGATCATGCCGCGTTCGAACGGTGGCCTGGCCGCGTGCGAGCGAAGAGCTGAGTATGTTCGAACGGCGACCGGGTGCCCTTCGAATCCCACTTGAATGATTAGAACTGACGTTCGATACTGGATGCATGTCCGCCGACCCCGTGCACGCGATCAGTGCCCTCACCGAACAGCTCACGCGCCTGCCGGGGATCCGGACGGCCTCCGAGCTGTTCGCCGGGCACCCGCCGTACGCGGTCGACGCCCCGCTGCGGCCGCTCTTCCAGCGCGGCGGGCTGCCGCGCGGCGAGATCCTCGCCATCACCGGCGAGCACTCCTTCTCCCTCGCACTGGCCGCCTGCGCCGCCGCTACGCGGGAGCAGCTGTGGTGCGCCGTCCTGGGCATGGGGGAGCCTGCCGTCGCCGGGATCGCCGACTTCGGCATCGATCTCTCCCACTTCGTCAACCTCCGCACCCCGCTCCAGGACTGGCTGCGGGTGACATCGATCCTCGTCGAGTCCTTCGACATCCTCATCGTCCGGCCCGGTTTCGCCCCGACCCCGGGAGACCGGCAGCGTCTGCTCGCCAAGGTCCGGGAACGGCGGATGACCCTCATCACCCTCGACGAGTTCCCCGGCACCGGCGAGCGGCTCGGCGTCCGCGACGTCCGCTGGGAGGGCACTGCTCGAGGCGCCGGCCGCCTCGAGCAGTGCACGGTCACCGTCCACGGTTCGCGCACCGGCACCCACACCCTCCTGCTCCCGGCCCCCTCCGGCCGGGCCGAGCACCCCGCTCCGATGCCGGGGGCCGAACACTCCGTTCCAGCGGTGGGGGTCGCGCACCCCGGCGGCCCTGTCCCGAGGATCCACAGTGTCGACTGAAGCAGCGTCTGCCGAGTCCACGGCTCCTGCCGAGCTCCCCACCGCGCCGGCCGAGGCCCCGACACCTGCCGAAGCCCCGGCTCCTGCCGAACCACCTGCCTCTGCAGCCTCCACCTCCCAGCGCGTGTCCGTCCATCGCACGGTGGTCCTCGCAGTGCCGGACTGGCCGGCGGTGGCGGCCGGGATCGCGCACGGGCTGAGCACGGCCGCGCCCGCCGCCGTGCTCCGGGCCGGGCGCATCATCTCCTGCAATGCGCCCGCGCGCGCCTCGGGCGTGGAGACCGGGCTCAACAAGCGCGCCGCCCAGCTGCGCTGTCCCGAGCTCACCGTCATCCCCTGGGACCCCGAGGTCGACCACCGGGTGTTCGCCGCCGGGATCGGCGTGCTCGAGGACCTCGTCGCCCGGTTCACCCTGCTGTCCCCGGGCGTGGTGAGCATCCCGGCCCTCTCCCTGCGCCGCACCCACGCGAGCGAGGAGTCCGCGGTCGAGGAGCTCCTCACCGGCCTCACCGACTCCACCGGCTGGGAGTTCTTCCCCGGCATCGCCGATACCGCCTTCGCCGCGCTGCTCGCCTCCCGCACCGCCACCCGCGTGCCGCCGGGCCGGACCGCCGCCTTCCTCGCCCCGCTCCCCATCTCCTCCCTCACCGCGGTCGACGCCCACGCCTACGCCGAGCTCGTCCCACTGCTCGGCCGGCTCGGGCTCACCGCGCTCGGTCGGTTCGCCCAGCTCGCGGAGGCCGACGTCCATGCGCGGTTCGGCACCCTCGGCCGGCGCGCCCACCGGCTCGCCCGCGGTCTGCCCGACCGGATCCCCGCCGACCACGTGCGCGCCCGCGAGTTCCGGGTGCACAGCCCCCTCGACCCGCCGAGCGGCCGCAGCGACGTGCTGTCCTTCCACGCCCGCACCCTCGGTGCCGAGCTGCTCGGCACCGTCCGCGCCGCCGGCCTCGTGTGCACCCAGGTGGACATCGAGCTCACCGCGACGACGGGGGAGACCTGCCGGCGGACCTGGCGCCTCGAGGACATGGACGAGTCGATGATCGCCGACCGCCTCCGCTGGCAGGCCGAGGGGTGGCTCGCCGCCGGGGGAGCCGGCACGGGTGCCGACGGCCGGGGCGGACCCCGTACCCGAGGCGCCCGCCCCGATCGCAGGGCTCGCACTGCCCGCCCCGACCGCACCGCCCGGGCCGTTCCCGAGAACGGGGAGGACCCCGGCCCCGACCCGACACTCGTCAGCGGGGAGGACGGGATCTGCGCGATCGGGCTCGCCGCCGCGGAGCTCCTCAGCCCCCTGGGCACGCAGCAGAGCCTGTTCGACCAGCACCCGGGACGGATCGCGCACACCCTCGAGCGCCTCCAGGGCCTGTTCGGCCCCGACGCCGTGCTCGTCCCCGGCCTGCAGGGCGGCCGCGATCCGGCGGAGACGAACCTCTGGACACCCTGGCAGCAGCGCCCCCGGCCCGAGCGCGACCCCGAGGCCCCCTGGCCGGGCGCGGTGCCGGCTCCCCGCCCCACGCTCGTCGAGCACACCCCGGTGGACCTGCTCGACGAGCGCGGCGCCACGATCGTCGCCCGCCCCGCCGGACTCGACAACGTCCCGGCGCTGCTCCGGATCCCCGGCACGGGGACGGTGCGCGTGGTCGACCACTCCTCGGCCTGGCCGGTGGAGGCCGGCTGGTGGGACCGGAGCACGGCCCAGTACCGGGTGCGCCTCCAAGTCGTCGCCGAGGACGGGGCCGCCTACCTGCTGAGCAAGGAGAGCGGCCGCTGGTACCTCACCGGGAGATACGCATGAACGGCTTCTTCAACCCGCGCACCCCGTGGTCCGAGCTCGAGCGGCGGCTCTCCGACCGGCCGGACCCGCGGGCGGACCGGAAGAGCCGGGAGCCGGACCCCGATGCCGGGTCCACAGGTCCCGGATCCACAGGTCCCGTGTCCGTGGGGCCCGGCGGCTCGGACGGACCGTCCCGGTACGCGGGCCGGGACGCCCGCACGCGCCCGGGACGTGCCATCCCCGCAGGCGCCGACGGCTCCGACGCCCCGGCCTTCTCCCGCCCCGACCGGTACGCGGAGGCCGACCAGCACAGGAGCTCCGACCAGCAGGGGAGCTCCGACCACTCCCTCCTGCCCGCCCGCACACCCGCCCTCCTGCCCGCCCGCACCCCGTGGGCGGAGCTCCATGTGCACTCGGACTTCAGCTTCCTCGACGGCGCCTCGGAGCCGGAGGAGCTCGCCGCCACCGGCGCCCGGGCCGGGCTCACGGGGATGGCGCTCACCGACCACAACGGGCTCTACGGCGCGGTCCGCTTCGCCCAGTCCGCCGCCGAGGCCTCCCTCCCCACGGTGTTCGGCGCCGAGCTCTCCCTCGGGCTCACCGCGAAGATCCCCGGCCAGATCGACCCGCAGGCCGAGCACCTCCTCGTCCTCGCCCACGGGGTCGACGGCTACCGCACCCTGTCCGCGGCGCTCACCGCCGGCGCACTGGCCGGGGAGAAGACCCGGCCGGTGTTCGACCGCGCCGGCCTCGCCGCCGCGGCGGGCGACTGGACGATCCTCACCGGCTGCCGCAAGGGCCCCCTCCTGCCGCACCTCGACGATCCCGACGGCGGCCTCGGCGCGCTCCGCCGCCTCGTCTCGGAGTTCGGCCGCGACCGGGTGGTCGTCGAGCTCACCCGCCACGGCCTGCCCACCGACGACGCACGGATCGCCCACCTGTGCGAGCTCGCCCACCGGGCGCGGCTGCCGGTCGTCGCCACCAACGCCGTCCACTACGCGACCCGGGCCCGCTTCGCCGACGCCCAGGTGCGCGCCGCGGTGCGCTCCCGCCGCTCCCTCGAGGCGGTCGCCGGCTGGCTGCCGCCCACCGCCTCGGCGCGCATCCACACCGGCGAGGAGATGCGCGAGCGCTTCCCGGCCGCCGCCCTCGACACCGCCGTCCGGCTCGCGGCGAGCCACGCCTTCGAGCTCACCGCGGCGCGCGCCGGGCTGCCCGATGCCCCGATCCCCGCCGGGACCGACGAGGCGACCCACCTGCGCCGGCTCGTCGAGGCCGGCGGGCTCGGGCGCTACGGCACCCGCACCGCACACCCGCGCGCCTGGGAGCAGCTCGACCGGGAGCTCGCGACGATCGAGACGATGGGGTTCTGCGGCTACTTCCTCATCGTCCACGACATCGCCCGGTTCTGCCGCGAGCAGGACATCTTCTGCCAGGGCCGCGGCTCGGCGGCGAACTCCGCGGTCTGCTACGTCCTCGGCATCACCGCCGTCGACGCCGTGCGGTTCCGGCTCCTCTTCGACCGCTTCCTCGCCCCCGACCGCGCCGGCTACCCGGACATCGACATCGACATCGAGTCCGGCCGCCGCGAGGAGGTGATCCAGTACGTCTACCGGCACTACGGCCGCCACCGCGCCGCCCAGGTCGCCAACGTCATCACCTACCGCGCGAAGTCCGCCGTCCGCGACGCCGCCGCCGCCCTCGGATACGACCCCGGCCAGCAGGACGCCTTCTCCACCGGCATCAACCGCTGGTCGACCCTGCCCGATCCGGCGGACACCGCGGTGCCCGCCCCGGTGCTCGAGGTCGCCGCCGGACTCCTCGGCACCCCGCGCCACCTCGGCATCCACTCCGGCGGCATGATCCTCGCCGACCGGCCGATCGGCGAGGTCGTGCCGATCGAGCCGGCGACGATGGAGGACCGCACCGTCGTCCAATGGGACAAGGACGACTGCGCGGCGATGGACCTCGTGAAGTTCGACCTGCTCGGCCTCGGGATGCTCACCGCGCTCCACGAGATGGTCGACCTCGTGGCCCGGCACACCGGCGAGCGCATCGACCGGGCGGCGATCCCGCAGGAGGACCCGCGCGTGTACGACATGCTCTGCGCCGCGGACGCGGTGGGCGTGTTCCAGGTCGAGTCCCGCGCTCAGCTCGCGACCCTGCCCCGGCTGCGTCCGCGCACCTTCTACGACCTCGCCGTGCAGGTCGCGCTCATCCGCCCCGGCCCCATCCAGGGCGGCTCCGTCCACCCCTATATCCGCCGCCGGCAGGGCCTCGAACCCGTCGAGCACCTCCACCCGCTGCTCGAGAACGCACTCGACAAGACCCTCGGGGTGCCGCTGTTCCAGGAGCAGCTCATGCAGATGGCGATCGACGTCGCCGGCTTCACCGGCCCCGACGCCGACGAGCTCCGCCGCGCGATGGGCTCCCGCCGCTCACGCGCCCGGATGGAGCAGCTCGCCGAGCGCTTCCACACCGGGTGCGCCGCCCGCGGGGTCGCCCCGGACATCGCACAGGCGATCTTCGACAAGATCGCCGCCTTCGCCAACTACGGCTTCCCCGAGAGCCACGCCATCAGCTTCGCCAACCTCGTCTACGACTCCGCCTGGTTCAAGTGCCACCACCACGCGGCGTTCACCGCCGGCCTCCTGCGCTCCCAGCCGATGGGCTTCTACTCCCCGCAGTCGCTCATCGCCGACGCCCGCCGCCACGGCGTGACGATCCGCCCCGTCGACGTCAACGCCTCGGCCGCCCTCGCCGACCTCGAACCGGACCCGGACTCCACCGGTGGGCTCGCGATCCGGGTCGGCCTGGAATCCGTGCGCGAGGTGGGGGGCGCGGCCGCGACGATCGTCGCCGAGCGCGAGGCGGCCGGGCCCTACGCCTCGATCGCCGACCTCGCCCACCGCACCGGGGTCGAGGTGCGGGTCCTCGAGGGGCTCGCCTCCGCCGGCGCCTTCACGGGGTTCGGCGTCGACCGGCGCCAGGCGCTGTGGCTCGCCGGCTCGCTCGCCGGCGCCGGGCCCGGCGTGCTGCCGGGCACCGCACCCGTCACCGCCGCCCCCACCCTGCCACTCATGAGCGCGTTCGACGTCACGCTCGCCGAGCTGTTCGCCACCGGCCTCACCGTCGAGGGATACCCGACCGCCCAGCTGCGCAGCGCCCTCACCGCCCGCGGGTACGCCTCGACGGAGGACGCCCGGGCGACCGCGGACGGCTCCCGGATCACCGTGGCCGGGATCGTCACCCACCGACAGCGGCCGGCCACCGCCTCGGGCATCACCTTCATGAACATCGAGGACGAGTTCGGGATGCTCAATGTCGTGTGCACCCCGGGACTGATGAAGCGCTTCGCCCCGATCTCCACGAGCCGCAGCACCCTCGTCGTGACCGGGCAGCTGCAGCGTGCCGGTGAGGTGGTGAGCCTCTACGCGCACCGGCTCCACCCGCTCGAGGTGCAGCTGCCCTCCCGCTCCCGGGACTTCCGCTGAGGCGCACCGGAGTGCGACGCCGGGAGTCGGCGCCGGACCTGCCCACCGCTCGCACATGACGCAATGTGACGGAAGATGACAGCCAGATGACATCGGGTGCCGCCGGGACCGCGCTCCCGGGCGAGAGTGGGAGGCACACTTCGATGAGGAGGAACCCATGAGCGAGCTGTCGTTCGAGACCCGGCAGATCCACGCCGGCCAGACCCCGGATCCCACGACGGGCGCCCGGGCCCTGCCGATCTACCAGACCACGTCCTACGTCTTCGACTCCGCGCAGACCGCAGCCGACCGCTTCGCGCTCGCCGACCTCGGCCCGATCTACACCCGGATCGGCAACCCGACCGTCGCCGTGGTCGAGGACCGGATCGCGGACCTCGAGGGCGGTGTCCAGGGCCTGCTGCTCGCCTCCGGCCAGTCCGCGGAGTTCCTCGCGCTCATCAACGTCGCCGAGGCCGGCGACCACATCGTCGCGAGCCCCAGCCTCTACGGCGGCACCTACAACCTCCTCGACGTCACCCTGCGCAAGCTCGGCATCGAGACGACCTTCGTCGCCGACCCCGACGATCTCGAGGGGTGGCGGGCCGCGGTCCGCCCCAACACCAAGGCGTTCTTCGGCGAGGTCGTCTCCAACCCCCGCTCCGACGTCCTCGACATCGCCGGCGTCGCCGAGGTCGCCCACGCCGCCGGCGTGCCCCTCATCGTCGACAACACGCTCGCCACCCCCTACCTCGTGCGCCCGATCGAGCACGGCGCGGACATCGTCGTCCACTCCGCCACGAAGTACCTCGGCGGGCACGGCACCGCGATGGGCGGCATCATCGTCGACGCCGGCACCTTCGACTTCTCCCGCGACCCCGAGCGCTTCCCCGGCTTCAACACCCCGGACGCCTCGTACAACGGCATCGTCTACGCCCGCGACCTCGGTCCGGACTCGCCGTTCGGTGCGAACGTGTCGTTCGGGATCAAGGCGCGCGTGCAGCTGCTCCGCGACCTGGGCCCGGCGCTCTCCCCGTTCAACGCCTTCCTCCTCGCTCAGGGCCTCGAGACCCTGAGCCTGCGCATCGAGCGCCACGTCGCCAACGCCGATCGCGTCGCCGCCTGGCTGGAGGACCACGCGCAGGTCGAGCGCGTCGTGTTCGCCGGACTCCCGTCGAGCCCGTGGTACGAGCGCGCCCAGAAGTACCTGCCGAAGGGCGTCGGCTCGGTGCTGTCCTTCGACATCGCCGGCGGCTACGACGCCGCGGTGCGCTTCGTCGACGCGCTCGAGCTCCACTCGCACGTCGCGAACATCGGCGACGTCCGCTCGCTCGTCATCCACCCCGCCTCCACCACGCACTCCCAGCTCGACGAGGCCGCGCAGGCCGCCGCCGGGGTCAGCCCGGGCCTCGTCCGGCTCAGCGTGGGCATCGAGGGGGTCGAGGACATCATCGCCGACCTCGAGAAGGGCTTCGCCGCCGCGCGCGGCTGAGCCGCATGCCGGTCACCGGACGCACGGGACTCGCCGGATTCACCGACCTCGCCCTCGAATCCGGGTACGTGTTCGAGGAGATGCACATCGCCTACGAGACCTTCGGCACGCTCAACGCGGAACGCACGAACGCGGTCCTCATCGAGCACGCGCTCACCGGCGACGCCCACGTGACCTCCGGGGTCGCCGAGCCTGCGACGGCCGAGCACCCGAGCTCGTTCGCCCCCGGCTGGTGGGAGGAGGTGATCGGCCCGGGCCGGCCGATCGACACCGACGAGTTCTTCGTCGTGTGCGCGAACGCGCTCGGCGGGTGCAACGGCAGCACCGGGCCGACGACCATCCACGCCGACGGGCTGCCCTACGGCTCGCGCTTCCCCGCGCTCACCGTCCGGGACCTCGTCACCGCCGAGCTCGCGCTCACCGACAGGCTCGGCATCGAGTCCTGGCACGCGGTGATCGGCGGTTCGATGGGCGGGGCGCGCGCGCTCGAGTTCGCGCTGCTCGCTCCGGAGCGTGTGCGCAAGGCCACGGTGCTCGCCGCGCCGGCGTACTCCGACGCCGACCAGATCGCGTGGGCGCACACCCAGATCCAGGCGATCGCCCTCGACCCGGACTACTGCGGCGGGGACTACGCCGCGCTCGGCCGGTTCCCCGCCGCGGGGCTCGGGCTGGCACGCCAGATCGCCCACCTGACCTACCGCAACGACGTCGAGCTCAACCACCGGTTCGCGAACGCGCACCAGTTCCCGCGCCCGGCCGGGGCCCCGGACACGTACTACTCGATCCAGAGCTACCTCGACCACCAGGCGCGCAAGCTCGTCCACCGCTTCGATGCGGAGTCCTACCGGGTCCTCACGGCGGCCCTGCGGGATCACGACGTGCGCCGGGGCCGGCACTCCGACCTCGCCGAGGCGCTCGCCGGCGCCCGCAGCGAGTTCCAAGTCATCGGCATCTCCACCGACCGGCTCTACCCGCCGGCGCAGGTCGCCGAGCTCGCGGCCGCGCTGCCGGGCACCGTGACCCACCACACGATCGAATCGTGGGCGGGTCACGACGGCTTCCTCACCGAGGGGCAGAAGGTCGGTCGGCTGGTGCGCGGCTTCCTCGAGGGCTGATCAGCCCTTCCGGGTCCGCTCCCGGTGGAGCACCTTCTCGTCGACCGGATGGTCGGCCTGCGCGCGGGCGCGCCGGTAGTGCTCGCGCGCCTCGGTCTGGCGCCGGGCCTCCACGCCCTCGGCGATCGTCGCGCGCCGGTGCTCGGGGCCGTAGCCGAACGCGGCCACGAGGTCCGCGGCGTTGCCGGCGAGCTTGGCGCACAGGCGGTTGATCGCCGGGCCCACCTGCCGGGCGCGGTTCATCGAGAGCCGCCCGTACATGATGTGCCAGCCGATGCTGCGCTCGATGAGCGTGAGCCCGTAGAGGTCGCGGATGCGGCGGAGCGCCTTGGCCTCGTCCGCCCGCCGGGGGTCGTCGTCGAAGGTGTGCATCGCGGTGTTGAGCGCCTGCCACTTGAGGAGCTCGACATAGGCCTTCGCCGCTTCGATGAGCTCGTGCTGGTTCTCGTTGAGGAGCGCGGCGGCCTCCTCCTTGGGGAGCTTGGAGGCCGGACGCAGATTGCTCGCGAGCTCGGCGACCATGGTGTCGACGCGAGCGGACAGGAGCAGCTCCTGGAGCCGGCCCGAGCGGATCCGGCGCTCGGTCAGCCCCGGGGTGAGCACCTCGCCGATCGTGCGCCCGACGTTCGCGAGCCCCGAGCGGTAGAGGGAGTGCTCGGCGGCCTGCGTGCCGATGAAGCGCGCCACCCCGCCGACATCGATGTTCTTGAACTCCGCGGCGTAGTCGCCGAGCAGCCGCTTGCCGACGAGCTGGAGGAGGACGGTGTTGTCGCCCTCGAAGGTGACGTAGACGTCGAGGTCCGCGCGCAGCCCGGTGAGGCGGTTCTCCGTCATGAATCCCGCCCCGCCGCACGCCTCGCGGCACTCCTGGAGGACGTCGAGGGCGTCCCAGGTCGACGTCGCCTTGAAGCCGGCCGCCTGGGTCTCGAGGAGCTGGCGGGCCTCGTCGGAGTCGTCCTCGCCGGAGAACACACGCTGGAAGGAGGCCAGCAGCACCTCGTGCGCGATCGCGTTCGCGTAGGTCTCCGCGAGCAGCGGCATGAGGCGGCGCTGGTGCTGCTGGTAGTCCATGAGCACGACCTCCTCGGTGTCGTCGGCCCCGGTGAACTGCCGGCGCTCGAGGCCGTAGCGCACCGCGATGTCGAGACCGAGCTTCGCGGCCACGACCGCTGCTCCGTCGAGCGACACGCGCCCCTGGACGAGGGTGCCGAGCATGGTGAAGAACCGGCGCCCGGGGGAGTCGATGGGGGAGGAGTACGTGCCATCGGGGGCGACGGCGCCGTAGCGGTCGAGGAGGTGGGTGCGCGGCACCCGCACGTCGGCGAAGGCGAGCCGGCCGTTGTCGACCCCGAGCAGCCCGCCCTTGCGTCCGTCGTCCTCGATCGACACGCCGGGCATGGGTTCGCCGTCCTCGGTCCGGATCGGGACGAAGAAGGCGTGCACGCCGTGGTCGACCCCGGCGGTGATGAGCTGGGCGAACACGACGGCGGCCCGGCCGTGCGCGGCGGCGTTGCCGATGTACTCCTTCGTCGCGGCCCGGAACGGGGTGGTGATGACGAACTCCTCGGCCGCCGGGTCGTAGACCGCGATGGTGCCGAGCGAGGCGACGTCGGAGCCGTGCCCGATCTCGGTCATCGCGAAGCAGCCGAGCAGCTCCCCGCGCTGGGCGGGCAGGAGCCACTGCGCGTGCTGCTCGGCATTGCCGAGGTGCTGGATCGCCCCGCCGAACAGCCCGTACTGGACGCCGGCCTTGATCTGCAGGCTCGGGGAGGCGGTCACCGACTCCTCGAAGGCGGCGACGTAGCCGGCGTGGTCGTTCTCCCCGCCGAGCTCGGTGGGCAGGGAGCGCAGGGTCGAGCCGGACTCCCCGAGCGCGCGGACGCCGCGCAAGGTGGCCTCGCGCATCTCGTCGAGGTCGCCGGTGATCGGCGGCACGGTGTCGGGGTGCTCGACGAGCGTGCGGCCGCGGCGGCGCTCGGAGGCCCACCGGCCATCGAGGAGGTCGGCGAGCACGGACGGGTCGACGGTGAGCGGGGTCTTGGTGCGGTTCATCGGTGTACCTCCATGAAGCTGCGGCTGGAATCCCACAGCCAGGTCGTGAGTCGGGTGGTGAAATCGTGGCGGTCGCGCGGGTCGAGGAGCCACTGCTCGGTGCACGAGCGGACGAAGCCGAGCGCGCCGGCCGCCCACTGCACCTCGGCCTCCCGGGTCAGCCCCATGCGCACGCAGAGCAGGTCGGTGACGTCGGTGAGGAAGCCGCGGGCGGGTGCGCCGCCGGAGACCGCGGAGTCGCAGAAGCGGTAGACCTCCGGGGAGCCGGCGGCGAGCGCGGTGAAGGCGTCGATCATCGCCTCGAGCGCGGCGCGGGAGTCGCCCTCCGGGGCATGGGCGGCGGCGAGCGAGCGGCGGATGGTGTGCATCGCCCAGTCGCCCATCGCCGCCTGGAGGCCCGAGCGATCGCCGAAGTAGCGATAGAGGACGGTCTTCGTCGTGCCCGAGCGGGCGGAGATCTGCTCCATCGAGAGGTCCGCCCCGTGCTCGGCGACGACGTGCCGCACCGTGCGCAGCAGCTCCCGGTGCCGGCGTCGGCGGTGCTCGTCCCAGCGGGCGGAGCGACCGTCGGATGTGATGGGTTTCATGCGTCAGACAGTATCAGGTACTGTCGGTAACGGTTAAACGTCCCCACGTTCCCAGGAGGAACCCATGACGCATCGCAAGGCCGCCGTGCTCGGCGGCAACCGCATCCCGTTCGCCCGCTCGAACAAGGAGTACGCGCACGCCTCGAACCAGGACATGCTCACGAGCGCTCTCGACGGCCTCGTGGCCCGCCACGGGCTGGCCGGACAGCGCCTCGGCGAGGTCGCCGGCGGCGCGGTCCTCAAGCACTCGAAGGACATCAACCTCACGCGCGAGGCGGTGCTCGGCTCCGCGCTGAGCCCCGAGACCCCTGCGTTCGACCTCGGGCAGGCCTGCGCCACCGGGCTCGAGGCGGTCGTGTCGATCGCCGGCAAGATCAAGCTCGGCCAGATCGACTCCGGGATCGCCGGCGGCGTCGACTCCGCCTCCGACGCCCCGATCGTGGTGAGCGAGGAGCTCCGCAGCATCCTCCTCGAGCTGTCCCGCGCGAAGTCCGTGCCGCAGCGGCTCAAGACGCTCTCCCGGCTGCGCCCGGCCGACCTCGCACCCCAGGCCCCGACCACCGGAGAGGCCCGCACGGGCAAGTCGATGGGCGAGCACCAGGCGCTCTCGACCGCCGACTGGGGCATCACCCGGCAGGCCCAGGACGAGCTCGCCGCCGCCTCCCACGCCAAGCTCGCCGCCGCCTGGGACCGCGGCTTCTTCGACGACCTCGTCACCCCGTTCCTCGGGGTCACCCGCGACACGAACCTGCGTCCGGACTCCACCGTGGAGAAGCTCGCCGGTCTGAAGACGGTGTTCGGCAATTCCCTGCCGGCCGAGCCGACGATGACCGCCGGCAACTCCACCCCGCTCACCGACGGCGCCTCGACCGTGCTCCTCGGCAGCGAGGAATGGGCGGCCGAGCAGGGGCTGACGCCGCTGGCCTACATCGTCGACGCCGAGGCCGCCGCGGTGGACTTCGTCGACGGCTCGGAGGGGCTGCTCATGGCCCCGGCCCACGCGGTCCCGCGCCTGCTCGCCCGCAACGGCCTGACCTTCGCCGACTTCGACGTGTTCGAGATCCACGAGGCCTTCGCCGCCACCGTGCTGTGCCACCTCGCTGCCTGGGAGAGCGAGGAGTACTGCCGGGACGTGCTCGGCCTGCCCGCCGCGCTCGGCCCCATCGACCGCGAGCGGCTCAACCCGCTCGGCTCCTCGCTCGCCGCCGGCCACCCCTTCGCCGCGACCGGCGGACGGATCATCGCGAGCGTGTCGAAGCACCTCGCGGAGACCGGGAAGCGCCGCGCCCTCGTGTCGATCTGCGCCGCCGGCGGCCAGGGCCTCACCGCGATCGTGGAAGGAGCGCGAGCATGAGCGACCGCTACATCTCCGTCGTCAACGGGCCACTCAAGGGCATCGTCAAGAGCCTCGGCCTGCCGGCACCGGTCGAGCTCCGCCGCTTCGACCCCGCGGACCCCCGCCACGGGTACCTGACGGAGCCGATCCTCGTCGTCGGGCCGGCCGCCTCGGCCGACCCGATCGCCGAGCTCCTCCTCGGCGCCGACTTCGAGGTCGTCCGCACCGCCACCCCCGGTCAGCGGTACTCCGCGATCATCGGGGTGTTCACCGGGATCGACGACCCGTCCGAGCTCGGTCCGACCGCCCTGGCGATCGGCGCCGGCATCAAGCAGCTCGCCCGGTGCGGGCGCATCGTCACCATCGCCGAGGCCGCCGGGCTCACTCCCGAGGAGGCCGCCGGCACGACGGCTGCGGCGAACGCCGCACGCAATGCCGTCACCGGGATCACGCGCTCACTGGCCCACGAGATGCGCGCCGGGGCGACGGCGAACGGGATCGTCCTCGACGGCGTCGACGTGCTGGCGCCCTCGGCCGTGTCGGCCCTGTGGTTCCTCCTGTCCGCGAAGTCGGCCTACGTGTCCGGCCAGTTCCTCACCGTCGACTCCGCGCGCGGCACCGCGGTGACCGCGCGGGAGTTCGCCGCGACCCGCACCTCGGGGGCCGAGGGAGCCGCTCCGCTCGCCGGCCGCACCGCAGTGGTCACCGGGGCGGCGCGGGGGATCGGCGCCTCGATCGCCGGGACCCTGGCCCGTGACGGCGCCCGCGTCATCGGCGTGGACGTGCCGGCCGCCGGCGATTCGCTCGCGCGGACGATGAACGGGATCGGAGGGGTGGCCCTCCAGCTCGACATCACCGCGCCGGACGCCGCGGCGACGATCGCCGCACAGGTCCGCGGACCGATCGACATCCTCGTCCACAACGCCGGGATCACCCGCGACAAGCTGCTGGCGAACATGGACGGAGCGCGGTGGGACTCGGTGATCGCGGTGAACATCGCATCCCAGCTCCGGATCAACTCAGGCCTCACCGAGCTCGGCGCCTGGGGCGAGCACCCGCACGTCGTGTCCCTCGCCTCGACCTCGGGCATCGCCGGCAACCGGGGGCAGACGAACTACGCCGCCTCGAAGGCCGGTGTGATCGGTTTGGCCGCCGGCGCGGCCGCGGAGTTCGCCGCGCTCGGCGGCACGATCAACGCCGTCGCCCCGGGGTTCATCGAGACCGAGATGACCGCGAAGATGCCCGTCCTCACCCGCGAGCTCGCACGCCGCGTCTCCAGCCTGCAGCAGGGCGGGACGCCGCAGGACGTCGCCGAGGCGATCGCGTACCTCGCCTCGGACGCCGCCGGCGGCATCAACGGCCGCGTGCTCCGCGTGTGCGGCCAGAACATGGTGGGAGCGTGACATGAGGGAACCCCAGCGCAACACGCACGAGAACCCCGGTGAGCAGCAGTCCTCGATGCTGCCGATCTACGGGCGGGCGCTGCTGGGCATGCTGCCCGGCCGGCGCCGCTCCGCCCAGGTGCCCGGCGGGGAGCTCAGCCGCACCGTGGTCATCGACCCCGCCGAGGTCGCCCGGTTCAGCCGCGTCGTCGGCGCGCCGGTCGGCAACCGCGTCCCACCGGCCTACCTCCACGTCCTCGGCTTCCCGCTGAGCATGCGGCTGATGACCGACCCGCGATTCCCCGTGCCCGCCATGGGCATGGTGCACATCCGCACCGCGTACACGCAGCTCCGCCCGGTGGAGGTGGGGGCGGAGCTCACCCTGACCGTCGGCGTCGAGGAGCCGCGGGCCCATGCCCGCGGCACCGAGATCGGCTTCCGCGTGCGTGGATCCGTCGCCGGCGAGCCGGTGTTCGACGAGACCTGGGTGTGCCTGGCGAAGGGTGCCGCCCTGCCCGGTGCCGCACCGGCCGCCGAGCGGGAGCGGAAGGACTTCGCCGCTCCCGTGCCGACCGCCGAGTGGCGGCTCGCACCGGCGATCGGGCCGCAGTACGCCCGGGTGTCCGGGGACTACAACCCGATCCACATGAACCCGCTGGCGGCCAAGGCGTTCGGGTTCCCGCGCTCGATCGCGCACGGGATGTACACCGCTGCCCGCGGCTTCGCCGCCGCCGACGTCCGGCTCGATGCCTTCCGCTGGGAGTTCGAGTTCGCGAAGCCGATCGTGCTGCCCGCTCGGGCGGCCTTCCGGGTCACCCGGCGGGAGGCCGACGGCAGTGTGGACTATGCGGTGTGGAACCCGAAGTCCGGCAAGCCGCACCTGCTCGCAGCGGTCGCACCCCTGCGCTGAGGCACTGCAGGGGCCTCCCGCGGGTGCCCGACCGGAACGGCCGATATGACATGCAACACATTCGGCCGTTCCGGTTTGGCTTCGCCCGAAAGTGTGTGTAAAGTTCTATCTGTTGCCTGCGCGGGTGGCGGAATTGGTAGACGCGCTAGCTTGAGGTGCTAGTGCCCAACTTATCGGGCGTGGGGGTTCAAGTCCCCCCTCGCGCACAGGAACACAGGCCCCGGAGAGATCCGGGGCCTGTTGCTTTCCCCGTTCGGCTCCGGCCCTACAATCGGGATACCGGAAGGGTGCGGACGCATGGAGGAGACCACCCGTGCGCTGCTCTCCCTGCTCCTCGAGATCGGACCGCTCACCCTGCCCGCCGCGGTGAGCCCCGTCGTGTTCATCAACGCGACGACCATCGTCACGACGATGGACCGGCGTGCCGCCTCCCGCTATGTGCTCGGCAACGCCGCCGTGCTCCTGGCGATCGGGATCGTCAGCGCCGGCATCCTCGGCGCGAGCCTCACCGCCGTCATCGAGCGCGAGGTCCTCTCCGGTGTGTTCCAGGGCCTCGTCGGCGTCGCCCTGCTCGTCTACGGGTCCGTCCTCGTCAAGCGCTACTGGGCCTCCACCGGGGGCCGCCGTCGCGCGGAGCGCACCGGGTCCACCGCGGCGAAGTCGCCGGCGACCGAGGCCGTCGAGGCCGTCGGCAGCGCCCGCTCCCGGGGCACCCTCGTGTGGGGAGCGGCGACGATGGCGACGAACTACACCTCGCTGCCCCTCTACATCGCCGTCACCCAGGACATCGTCGGAGCGCCCTTCGGGGTGTGGTGGAAGGCTCCCGTCCTGCTGTTCGTCATCGCAGTCATCTCCACACCTGCGTGGCTGCCGTCCGTGCTCGCGCGCACCGCTCCGCAGCGCATGGCCCGGATCCAGCGCCGGCTGGCCTCGCGCGCGCCGCGCCGGTGGCCGATCACCCCGCTGCTGCCGATCGTCGCATGCCTCGCCGGCGGCGGCTGGCTGCTGTGGATCGCCGTGCGCGCCTGAGACGATAGGCTCGATCCGTCATGACACCGCCGTCTGCGAAGGGGACCAGGGCCGTTGACATCAGATGACCGCGCCGCACCGGACCGGGAGCGCTACTCCGCCGCAGCCCTGCGGGCCGGGATGCTGTGGCTCTACGCCGAGGCGCACGGCCTCGCCGCCGCCGAGGTGCCCGGGTCGTCCGAGCCCGAGGAGGACCCCGGCCTCGGCGAGGCCGCCGCGGCGATCCTCAGCGAGCAGGGCGCTTCGGCGTCCCGCATCGCCCGCTGCCGCGCCGGCATCCGGGCAGCCCTGCGGGTGCTCGCCGCCGGGACCGCCGCGGAGTTCTCCGCCGAGGCGTACGACCGGACGCGGCAGACCGTGATCGCCGGTGAGCACTCCGCCGGCCTGCCCGGTCACCGGATCTGGCCCCCGACGAGCCAGACCGTGCGCCGGACGCTGGGGGAGGGGTACTGGAACTCCGCTCTGCGGGCGGTGGGCCTCCCGGTGTCCGGCCGCGGCCGCGCCCGAGGCGCATCCCGGTACTCCGAGGAGGACTACCGGGCCGCGGTGCGCGACTTCCTCACCGCCGCCGAGCGCGCGGGCACCCCGACGAGCTTCGTCGCGTACCAGGACTGGGCGCGCGCGGAGAGCACCGCGGGCGCCCCGCGGCCGTCGGGCGCCGGCCTGCGTGCGCACTTCGGCGGCTGGCAGGCGGCGCGGGACGCCGTCGATCCTGCCTGAGGAGCGCCGGCCTGAGGAGAACCGGGCTCGGTGAGCGTCCGACTCAGCGGGCGCGGGGCATCGGGCGGCCGAGGAGCTTGATCCGCCACGCCGGCTCCACGTGGTTCGTCCAGTGGCGATCGATCGCGAGCTCGTAGAACTCGACCAGTCGCTCCGTCGCCGCCCGCCAGCTGTACTGCTCCGTGCTCGCCCGGCCCTGCGCGCCGAGGCGCCCGCGCAGCTCCTCGTCCTCGAGCAGGCGCGAGATCTGCCGCGCCATGTCCGGGGCATCGTTCGGCTCGAACAGCAGCCCGTCGACGCCGTCCTGCACGGCGAAGGGGATGCCGCCGGCGCGCGCCCCGACGACCGGCACCCCGGAGGCGAGCGACTCGAGTGCCACGAGTCCGAGCGTCTCCGTCGTCGACGGGAACACGAAGACGTCGGCCGAGGCGTACGCCGCGGCGAGCTCCTTGCCGCTCATGTAGCCGGTGAACACCGTCCGCGTGCCGGCGAACTCGCGCTGGAGCTCCGCGGCGTGCGGGCCCGAGCCGACGAGGGCGAGCCGCGTGTCCTCCGGGAGCCGGGCCATGACCGCGCGCAGCACCCCGAGGTCCTTCTCCTTCGACAGCCGCCCGACGTAGATGAGGAGCCGGTCCTCGGGATGCCCGTCGGTGAGACGCGCACGCATGTCGGGTGAGGCATTGGCCGGCGTGTAGCCGATGGTGTCCACGGCCCGCGGCCACAGGTCGATGTTGCGGATGCCCGCCGCCCCGGCCTGTTCGACCATCTGCTGGGAGGTGCAGAGGTTGACCTCGGCGAGGTTGTGGATCCAGCGGATCCACCGCGTCGTCGTGTCGGTGATCCACTCGAGCCCGAGGCGCTGGGTGTACTCCGGCACGTCGGTGTGGAACGACGCGAGCATCGGCAGGTCGCGGCGCTTCGAGGACATCGTGCCGTAGGCGGCGAGCCACACCGGATTCACCGCGTGGACGACGTGCGGATGGAACCGCTCCATGGTGCGGGCGATGCTCGCCGTCGGCAGACCGACCCGGAGCTCCGGGTACCACGGCTTGAAGGCGACGGATGCCACCGGGACCACCCGGAACCCGGCATAGCGGGCCGGCGGGTTCCCGGGAGCGAACACGACGACCTCGTGCCCGAGCTCGGCGAGATGGTCGAGGGTGCCCATGAGACGGGTGACCACACCGTCGATCTTGGGGAGGAAGACCTCGGTGAAGAGCGCGATCCGCACCGGGGTCTCAGCGCCCGGCGGCGGTCGGCACGGCGGCGGGACCGGCGGCCCCCGCCTCGGTCCCGGCGAGCGAGGGCGGGACGCCCTCGTGGGTGGTCCGGTTCCACAGGGAGCGGGCCGGGATCCGCGACAGGTCCGCCCGTTCCCGGTAGCGCTTCGCCGTCTCCTCGACCTCGAGGAGCAGACCCTCGGACAGGGTCGTCGGCTGCAGGCCGAGGTCGAGGAAGGTGGCGTTGACGACGTGGAGCTCGTTCTCCGGCGACTCCTGCCGCGGGTTCGGCACGAGCTCCATCGTGGCCCCGGTGATCTCGCAGATGAGGGCCGCGAGGTCGCGCACCCGGTGGGTCTCGGTCATCTGGTTGAAGATCTTCACCCGGTCGCCGGCCTCCGGCGGGTTGGCGAGCGCGATCTCCACGCAGCGCACCATGTCCTGGATGTGGATGAAGGCGCGCGTCTGGCCGCCGGTGCCGTGGACGGTGAGCGGGTAGCCGACGGCCGCCTGCATGAGGAAGCGGTTGAGCACGGTGCCGTAGTCGCCGTCGTAGTCGAAGCGGTTGACGAGGCGCTCGTCCTGCTTGGTCTCCGCGGTGTTCGTGCCCCAGATGATGCCCTGGTGCAGGTCGGTGATGCGCAGCCGGTCGTTCTTCGCGTAGAAGGCGAAGAGGTGCTGGTCGAGCACCTTCGTCATGTGGTAGATCGAGCCCGGGTTCGTCGGGTAGAGGATCTGCTGGTCGATGGGGTACGGGTCGACCGGGTTGCCCTCGGCGTCCTCCGTCGCGGTGACCTGGACGTCGAGATAGCCCTCCGGGATCTTCATCCCCGCGGTGCCGTACCCGTAGACGCCCATCGTGCCGAGGTGCACGAGGTGGACGTCGAGGCCGGACTCGACGACCGCGGCGAGCAGATTGTGGGTGGCATTGACGTTGTTGTCCACGGTGTAGCGCTTGTGGCCGGCCGACTTCATCGAATACGGCGCGGCACGCTGCTCGGCGAAGTGGACCATCGAATCCGGCGCGGTGCGCGCGATGAGCGCGAGCAGGCCCTCGGGGTCCTGCGCGAGATCGAGGTCGACGAACTCGATGGTCCTCCCGCTGACCTCGTGCCACGCGGCGATCCGCTCCTCGATCGAGCTGATCGGGGTGAGCGACTCCGCCCCGAGCTCGGCGTCGATGGCCCGCCGGGACAGGTTGTCGACGATGACGACCTCGTGGCCGCGAGCCGACAGGTGCAGTGCCGTGGGCCAGCCGCAGAAGCCGTCCCCGCCGAAGACGATGGTCTTCACTCGGTTCTCCTCGTTCGTGTTCCGGTTGCGTAGTGGTGCGGGATCGTGGGTGTGCGGGTGCGGAGCATGTCCGCATCCTCCGATCACCCTAGCCCCTGCACCGGCGCCGAGGTCGCAGGCACCCCGGTCCCGCGCGGTCCGTAGACTGACCGCATGCCGGTCTTCGAGCTCGAACAGGTGCGCTTCCGCGGCGTCCTCGACATCCCCGCGCTGCGCATCGAGACCGGGGTCACCGCGGTGACCGGACCCTCCGGCGCGGGCAAGTCGACGCTCCTGAGGCTCCTCGACGACCTGCGCGAGCCGGAATCCGGCACGATCCGCCACCGCGGCACCGACATCCGGGAGATCCCCGCGATCGAGCTGCGCCGGCGGGTCCCGATGCTCTCCCAATCGCCGGTCGTCGTGCCGGGCACCGTGCTCGACAACCTCGCCCGCGCCCATCGGCTGCAGGAGCGTCCCGATCCCGCACCGGACGCCGCCGCCGAGGCGCTCGCCGCCCTCGGCCTGACACAGGACCTCGACGCCGATGCCGGGGTGCTCTCCGGCGGCGAGCGCCAGCGCCTCGCCCTCGCCCGGCTGCTGCTCCTCACGCCCGACACCGTGCTCCTCGACGAGCCGACCTCCGCGCTCGACGAGGACACCGCGCTGCGCGTCATGGGGACCCTGGTGCGGCTGCTCGCCGCGGGCGGCACCGACATCGTATTCGTCACCCACAGCAGCGCGCTCGTCGACGCCTGCGCCGAGCACCGGGTCGTCGTCTCCGGGGGCACCGCGCGGCAGGCGGCGCGATGAGCGGCGGCCTCGTCGTGCTCGGCTGGCCGCAGGTCGGCCTCGCCTTCGTCATGGTGCTCGTCGTGCTCCTGCTCATGGTGGCGACCCGGGTGGGCCGGCGCGGGGAGATGCTGTGGGCGTGCCTGCGGATGACCGTGCAGCTCGTCCTCGTCGGACTCGTGCTCGGCTGGGTGTTCGCCCACCCCAGCTGGTGGCTCACCGGGCTGATCTTCGCGCTCATGCAGGTGTTCGCCGTCGCCACCATCCTCGGGAAGTTCCGCGGCCGGCTGTCGCTCGCGCTGCGCCGCGTCGTCGTCCTCGCCTCGACGGCCGGGACCACCGGCGCGGTCGCCTGGTTCCTGTTCGTCGTCGTCGGGCTCAGCCCCTGGTACGAGCCGCGCTACGTCATCCCGATCGCCGGGATGCTCATCGGGAACTCGATGACCGGCATCACCCTGGGCCTCAAGGCGCTCGTCGACGGGATGCGCGAGAACCGCGACGCGATCGAGGACGCGCTCGGCCTCGGCGCCGCGCCGCGTGCCGCCATCGCTCCGCTCGTCCGCTCCGCCTTCGAGAGCGCGCTCATGCCGACGATCAACAGCATGCTCGGCACCGGGATCGTGTTCCTGCCCGGCATGATGACCGGCCAGATCCTCGCCGGGGTCGACCCAATGACCGCGATCGGCTATCAGATCGCGATCCTCCTCGGTATCGTGGGAGCCGTCGGCACGACGGTGTTCCTCGCCCTCGTCCTCGGCGCGCGCACTTACTTCGACGCCCGCGACCGGCTCCGCGACGACCGCATCCGCTGACCCCGATCCGAAAGGACGCCCATGCTCGACACCCTGCCGGAGGACTTCGACTCCGTCCTCCTCGTCATGGCCCACCCGGACGACCCCGAGTACGGCTCGGCGGCAGCCGTCGCGCGCTGGCTCGCCGAGGGGAAGCGCGTGGGCTACGTGCTCGCGAGCCGCGGCGAGGCCGGCATCGCCGGGCTCCCGCCCGCGGATTCCGCGCGGATCCGGGAGGCCGAGCAGCGCGCCGCCTGCGCCGCGATCGGAGTCGAGCACCTCGTGTTCCTCGACGAGCCCGACGGCTCGATCATGTACACCCGTGAGCTGCGGACCGCGATCGCCGAGGAGATCCGGCGGTTCCGCCCCGAGGTCGTCATGGTGCTCAACTTCCACGAGACCTTCGGGGGCCGGCACCCGAACTCCGCCGACCACCGGCACGTCGGACTCGCAGCGCTCGACGCGGTGTCCGACGCCGGGAACGAGTGGATCGTCCCCGGCGAGCGCTACCAGGGTGTGAAGTACATCCTCGAGTTCGCCGGCGAGCCCACCCACGTCGTCGACGTCGACGGCCACGTCGATGCGGCCGTCACCTCGCTCATGGCCCACGAGCGCTACCTGCAGGCGCTCTCCGACGCCCCCGTCGAGGAGCAGGCGCGCGCCCAGATCGAGCGCGCCACCGCCGTCGAGGGATTCGACACCCCGCACATCGCCGTCCGCCTCTACGGCTGACACCACGGCCGAGAACCCGGCCGACACCGCCCGCCCGCACCACGCCGACCACCGACCGAGGACCCCGATGACGTCTCAGACCCCCGACCCCAGCTCCCCGCAGTCCACCGCGCAGCAGGACACCGGCGCGCAGATCCCGAGTGCGGAGTCCGAGGTGGTCGGCATCTGCCGCGAGCTCATCCGCTTCGACACCCAGAACTGGGGCGGGAACACCGCTCGGCCGGAGCGCCCCGCCGCGGAGCGGATCGCCGAGTGGTTCACCGAGGTGGGCCTCGACTCGGAGATCTTCGAGTCCTCACCGGGCCGGGCGAGCCTCGTCGCCCGCATCCCCGGCAGCGATCCCGGCCTCCCGGCCCTTGTGGTCCACGGCCACACCGACGTCGTGCCCGCCGACGCCGCCGAGTGGGCCGTCGACCCGTTCTCCGCCGAAGAGCGCGACGGCCTGATCTGGGGCCGCGGCGCGGTCGACATGAAGGACATGGACGCGATGATCATCGCCGTCGTGCGGAACTACCTGCGCACCGGCCTGCGCCCCCGCCGCGACCTCATCATCGCGTTCTTCGCCGACGAGGAGGCCGGCGGCACCTACGGCGCACGCTGGATGGTCGAGAACCACCCGCACCTGTTCACCGACGCGACAGAGGCCGTGTCCGAGGTCGGCGGCTACTCCGTCGACCTGCGCGGTCAGCGGGTGTACCTCGTGCAGACCGCGGAGAAGGGGATCGCCTGGCTCAAGCTCGTCGCCCGCGGCACGGCCGGCCACGGCTCGCAGATCAACGAGGACAACCCGGTGACCAAGCTCGCCGCCGCGGTCGCCCGGATCGGTGCGCACGCCTGGCCCGAGCAGCTCCCGCAGGCCACCGAGGACCTGCTGCGCGGCGTGTCCGACATCACCGGTGTGCCCTTCGGCGCGGAGACCTACCCGGAGCTGCTCGCCGAGCTCGGGTCGGTCGCGAAGTTCGTCGGCGCCACCCTGCGCAACACCTCGAACCCGAGCCTGCTGTCCGCCGGCTACAAGCACAACGTCATCCCCTCGACGGCCGAGGCGCTCATCGACTGCCGCACCCTGCCCGGTGAGCACGACGCCCTCATGCGCACGGTCCGCGAGCTCGCGGGCAGCGACGTCGAGGTGCTCACCGAGATCGAGGCGCCCGCCCTCGAGGCGCCGTTCTCCGGGCGGCTCGTCGACACGATGACGACCTCCCTGCTCGCCGAGGACCCCGGGGCGCGGGTGCTGCCGTACACGCTGTCCGGCGGCACCGACAACAAGTCGCTGGCCGCGCTCGGGATCCACGGCTACGGATTCGCGCCGCTGCGCCTCACCGGGGACCTCGACTTCCCGGCGATGTTCCACGGTGTCGACGAGCGCGTGCCGGTCTCCGCGCTGACCTTCGGCACCCGGGTGCTCCACCGCTTCCTCCTCGAGGCCTGAGCGGCGTGGACCTCAGGTGCGCCGGCGCCGGGGGAGCGAGGCGATGAGCACGCCGGAGAGCACGATCGCCATCGCGAGGTAGGTCGTCCACGTCACCGGGGTCGCGGCGGCGGGGAACAGCAGGTCGATGACGAGCGAGCCCACGAGGCTGCCGAACAGCGAGGTCAGGCTGAGCAGGAGGACCCCGAGGTGCTCGACGGAGACCGTCGTGATCCCGATGAAGGCCACTCCGATGACACCGCCCATGAGCGTCCACCACTCACCGGGCAGGTCCGGCAGGCCGGTGAAGCGGACGCCGGCGGCGAGCAGGCAGAGTGCCACGGCGACGAGGAAGATCGACCCGCCGAGGAAGTTGATGAACGTCGCGGTCGCGGCCGAGGCCGAACGCAGCTTGATCCGACCGTTGGCCGCCTGCTGGAAGGCGGTCATCGACCCGGCGAGGAACGGCAGGAACGGCGCCCACCAGCTGATGCCGTGCTCGAGCACGCCGCTCGAGGACACGACGACCCCGACGAGCACCACCGCCACACCGAGCACCCGCTGGAGGCTGAGGGACTTCCGTCCGCCCGGGGGCAGGGAGGTGTTGTCGACGACGAGCGCGCCGGCGAGCTGACCGGAGACGAACGCCATGGTGAACACCGCGACGCCGAACAGCGGCACCGTGATCGACTGCGCGATGACGACGGCGGCGCCGCCGAGGCCGCCGAGCGTCATCCACCACGGGACCTCCTGGGAGCGCAGAAGCCGCACGACGAGGGCCAGCCCGCGACGGGTGCGCGGGGAGACGAGGGCGACGACGAGCATGACGAGCAGGCCACCGAGGAAAGACACCGTGGCGGCGAACAGGCCGTTGCCGGTGATCCCGGCGAGGGCGGCGTTGGCGTTGCCCTGCACGGCCATGCCGAACCCGGCGAGCGTCGTCGCGACGGCGCTGAGGAGGAGGGGGAGCCGCACGATCAGGCGGTGCGCTGCACGCGGATGATGCGGCGGCGCAGCCACACGGTGCGGGATCCGCCCATCCCGATCCGGGTCCGGGCGAGCTCCCAGCGGCCGTACTCGGCCTCCTCGGTGAGCAGGGTGCGGGCCTCGCTGCGGGTGGTGTCGCGGGTGAAGCTGATGGTGCGGAACTCGTACTCCACCGGGGTCCGGGTGCGCTTCATCGTTCCTCCGCGAAGTGAGTGCAGCAGTGTGCTGGGCCTGGCGATCGGTGATCGAGCGTAACCGTACCACCGGGCCGTGGGCTAGCCTGGGCGCATGGTCCACATCGTCCTCGTCAGGCACGGCGAGAGCTCGGCGAACGCCGCCGGGATCCTCGCCGGCCGCACGCCCGGCGTGTCGCTCACCCCGGCCGGGGAGCAGCAGATCCGCGGCCTCGCGGAGATCTTCCCGTTCCGCACCGTGACCGAGGTGCGCTGCTCCACGGTGCAGCGCTGCCGCGAGACCGCTGCGCTGCTCCTGACCGGGATCACCGCGCCCGGGGTGCGCGAGGCGCCCGAGTTCGCCGAGGTCGACTACGGGACGTGGTCGGGCCGCCGGCTCGCCGAGCTCAAGGAGCTCCCCGAATGGCAGCGGGTCGCGCGCTCGCCGTCGTCGATGGAGTTCCCGGGGGGCGAATCGCTGCGCGATGCCGCCGCCCGCGCCGTGACCGGGGTCGACGCCTTCGTCGCCGACCTCCGTGCCCGTCAGGTGCCCGACGCCGGAGCGGGGGATGCAGGGGGAGCGGGCGGGACGCGGGTGCCGGTGGGCGTCGTCGTGGCGCACGGCGACATCATCAAGGCGGTGCTCGCCGCCGCGCTCGACATGCCGCTCGACGCGTTCCAGCGGATCGCCGTCGCACCCGGCTCGCTCAGCGTCGTGACGTACCCGGAGACGGGCTACCCGACGGTCACCGCGATGTCGGTGACGGCCTCCGGCCGCACGGGTGAGGCGGGAGCCGTGGGCGGCGGCCGCTGAGCGCACCCGGCTCGGACCGCCGATCCCGCCGGAATCAGACCGCGGAGAGCACTCCGGTGCCGAGCAGCACGAACACGAAGAGGCCGAGCGCCACCCGGTACCAGACGAAGATCGCGAACGACTTCGTCTGGATGAACTTGAGGAACCCGACGATGACGACGTAGCCGACGACGAAGGACACGGCGGTCGCGAGGACCGTCGGACCCCAGCCGAGCACCATCGGCTCGCCCAGGCTCTTGACGAGCCCGTAGAACCCCGAGGCCATGACGGCCGGGACCGCGAGCAGGAACGAGTAGCGGGCGGCCGACTCGCGGGTGAATCCCATGAGCCGGCCGGCGATGATCGTGCCGCCGGAGCGCGACACGCCCGGGATGAGCGCCATCGCCTGGGCGAGGCCGTAGACGATGCCCTGCCCCCAGGTCATGTCCTCCAGGCCGCGCTCGCGGGAACCGACCCGGTCCGCGATGCCGAGGATGATGCCGAACACGATGAGCATCGCGCCGGTGATCCAGAGGTTGCGCAGCACGCTGTCGATCGCGTCCTGGAACGCGAGGCCGAGCACCCCGATCGGGATCGAGCCGAGGATGATGAGCCAGCCGAGGCGCGCCTGCGGGTCGCCCTTCTCCCGCCGTCCGACGAGCGAGGCGCACCAGGAGCGGATGATCCCGACGATGTCGCTCCAGAAGTAGACGAGGACCGCGGTCTCGGTGCCGATCTGCACGATCGCGGTGAAGAACGCCCCCGGGTCCTCGCCCGGCAGGAGGAACTCGCCGACGATCCGCAGGTGGGCCGACGAGGAGATCGGGAGGAACTCGGTGAGTCCCTGGACGACGCCGAGCACGGCAGCGATCAACCAGTCCATCAATGTCCTTCTTCGCAGGAGACGTCGCCCCGAGGGGCGACGAGGCGGCCTCACCTGCACGGGAGGCCCAGACCAGGGTAGTCCTCCGGTCGGGTAACCTCAATGAATATGCGCATCAACCGTGTGGGAACGTCAGGTCTCGAGGTCTCCGAGCTCGGTCTGGGGACTTTCGAATGGGGGCACCGCGTGAGCGCGGAGACCGCCCAGGAGCTCGTCGACGCCTACGCGGAGGCGGGCGGGACGGTGCTCGAGCTGCCGTCCTTCGCCTCCCCGGCCGCCGAGGTCGTGGGGAGCCTGAGTCTTCCCTCCGAGATCGCTCTCATCGCTCGTGTCGGGGTCGATGTCGACACCCGCGGCGCGCGCCTGTCGCTCGGCCGCCGCACGATCCTCACCCAGGTCGAATCGCTCCTCCGGCGGACCGGCCGCGATCGCCTCGATGTGCTCGTCCTCGAGGGCTTCGACGCCCAGGTGCCGCTCGCGGAGACCGCCTCGGCGCTCGATACCGTGCTGCGCAGCGGGGCGGTGGTCCACGTCGCGGCGGCCCACCACACCGGTTGGCAGCTCGCGGTGCTGCGCGCCGCCGGGATCCCCCTCGTCGCGGCCCTGTCCGAGCTCTCGCTCCTCGACCGCCGTGCCGAGAGCGAAGTGCTGCCGGCAGCGGAGTACCTGGGGATCGGCGTCATCGCCGGTTCCGCGCTCGGCCGCGGGATCCTGCCCGGCCGATACGCCACCGGGGTGCCGCGCGACTCGCGCGCCGCCGGTGCCGGACGCGAGTGGGTGACGGAGAAGCTCACCGCGGAGTCGGAGCAGGTCATGGCCGGGGTGACGAAGGCCGCCGCCGGGCTCGGGGTGTCGCCGCTCGATGTGGCGCTCGCCTGGAACCGGGCGCTGCCGGTGGCGTGCTCGCTCGTCGGTCCGCGCTCGGTCGCGCAGCTGCGCGAGATCCTCGACAGCGAGTTCGTGCTCGAGCCGGAGATCCGCGACGCGCTCGATCAGATCTCGGACCCCTGAGGCCGGCGGTGCGGCTCGCCGTGGAGTGACGCTGTGCGCTCAGCGCGCGGAGTCGTCGTCCTCGTCGTCGAAGTCATCATCATCATCATCGTCATCGTCATCGTCGAAGTCGTCGTCCTCGAGATCGTCGTCCTCGTCGTCATCGTCCTCGTCGTCATCGTCCTTGGCGTCCTCGACGTCGTCGAAGAGCTCGAACGGGGTGACCTCGTCGAACGCGGTGTAGAGCGCGTCCTCGTAGAGCTCGAACGCGTCGGCGAGCGCCATGTAGCTCGCCTCCACCCGCGGGTCGGTGTCGGAGGTGCGGTGCGCGGCTGCCGCGTAGTGCTCGCGAACAGCGGAGAGGAAGTCTTCGAGTGCCACGTGCGGTTCAAGGCTCATGCCCCAAATGTACCCCCACCCGGCGCACCGGCGTAACCCTTCCGGGTCGCGGTCCGTCCGGGCGTCATCCCATGTGAAGCGGTGCGGGAGGCCGTGTCATAGGCTGGGGGCATGGCTGCGCAGGTATTCGATCATCCCGCCCCGGACAGGTTCGTCGTCGGGACCGTCGGGCTGCCCGGCGAGCGGACCTTCTTCCTCCAGGCCCGGACCGATCAGCGGGTGACCACCGTGACGCTCGAGAAGGAGCAGGTGGAGATGCTCGGGGAGCGGATGAACGAACTCCTCGACCTCGTCCGCTCGAAGTCCTCGGATCCCCAGTCGATCCCGCTCGCACCGCGCGAGGAGCTCATCGACAACGCCGGTCTCAGCGTGCCGGTCGAATCGGAGTTCCGGGTCGGCACGATGAGCCTGGGCTGGGACACCGTCGCCGAGCACATGGTCGTCGAGTGCTTCGAGTTCACCCGCACCGACGCCGAATCCGGGACGAGCGCCGAGCCCGACGACGAGTCCGAGGACCGCGATCGGCTGCGCGTGGTGCTCAGCGCGGCCCGCGCCCGCGAGTTCTCCCGCCGCGCCGACCAGGTCGTCAACGCCGGTCGGCAGGACTGCCCCTTCTGCTCTCTGCCCCTCGACCCCGAGGGCCACATCTGCCCGCGGGCCAACGGGGTCGCCCGCTGATGTCCTCGGCACAGGCGGTGCGCGACCTCCTGCTCTCCGGTGCGATCGAGCAGCTCGGCCGCATCCCCGGTGCCTCGAACGACACCCGCCTCGTCACCGTCGCGGACGGCGACGCGGTGCTGCGTGCGGTGTACAAGCCGACAGCGGGGGAGCGACCGCTCCACGACTTCCCGCTCGGCTCGCTCGCCGGGCGCGAGGTCGCCTGCTCCGTCCTCGCCGCGCACTGCCCGTTCGTCGAGGTCCCGCCGACCGTGCTCCGGGAGGACCTCCCGTCCGGCCCCGGCTCGCTCCAGGCCTACGTCGAGTCCGCCGGCGATCCCGAGGACCTCGTCACGGTGTTCGCCCCGGACGCCGTGCCCGCCGGCTGGGCCCCGGTCCTCCGCGCCGTCACCGCCGAGGACGAGGAGGTCGTCGTCGCCCACGGGCTGACCCCGGCCCTGCGCGGGCTCGCGCTCTTCGACGTCATCACGAACAACGCCGACCGCAAGGCCTCCCACGCGCTCCACGGCCACTACCATCCCGCTCCCGGCGTGGAGCCGCTGCTGTTCGGGATCGACAACGGGCTGTCCTTCCACGTCCGGCCCAAGCTCCGCACGATCCTCTGGGGCTTCGCCGAGGAGCCGCTGACCGCGGGGGAGCGGGATGCGCTCGGCGCCCTGCTCGCAGCGCAGGACGAGCTCGCCGCCGCTCTCGCCCCGGTCATCGCCGCGGCGGAGATCGATGCGCTGTTCGAGCGGATCGCGGGCCTGCTCGTGCACGGCCGGATGCCGGGGGTGCCGCACACCCGCACCCCGATCCCGTGGCCGCCGCTCTGAGTCCGCGCGGCGCTCTGCGCGCACCCGGCTTTGCCCGGTCTCGACCGGGCTGTCTATGGTTGAGTGGTGAAAACCTGGTCAGCACCCGCAATCCCTGAGATCGGCACCGTCGGCGACGCCCCCGTGGTCTTCTGCACCTCGGCCCGCGGCCCCGTGTCCTCGCCCCGGAAGCAGGCCGAGGCCCGCCTCTACGTCTGCGGGATCACCCCGTACGATGCGACGCACCTCGGACACGCCGCGACCTACGTCGCCTTCGACGTGCTCGTGCGAGTGTGGCGCGACGCCGGGATCGCCGTGAACTACGTGCAGAACACCACCGACGTCGACGATCCGCTCCTCGAGCGCGCCACAGCGACCGGGGTGGACTGGCAGGAGCTCGCCCGCGAGCAGACCGAGCTCTACTTCGCCGACATGGAGGCGCTGCGGGTGATCCCGCCGGACTCCTACATCGGAGCCGTCGAATCCGTCGACCGGATCGCCGCGGCCGTGCAGCGGCTGCTCGACTCCGGCGCGGCCTACCAGCTCGACAGCGGCGACGTCTACTACCGGATCGCGACCGCGGTCCAGCCGCCCTTCGGCACGATCTCCGGCTACGACCGCCCCACCATGCTCGAACTCTTCGCCGAGCGCGGTGGCGACCCGGACACGCCGGGCAAGGAGGATCCGCTCGATGCACTCCTGTGGCGCGCCCGGCGCGACGGCGAGCCGAGCTGGGACGGCGGCGACCTGGGACCGGGTCGACCCGGCTGGCACATCGAGTGCGCCGTCATCGCCGAGGAGTACGTCGGCCTGCCGCTCAGCGTGCAGGGCGGCGGCAGCGACCTGATCTTCCCGCACCACGAGATGGGTGCCGCCCACGCCTCGGCGCTCACCGGCACGGAGCTCGCGCGCACGTACATGCACACCGGCATGGTGGGGCTCGACGGCGAGAAGATGAGCAAGTCGAAGGGCAACCTCGTGTTCGTGTCCGCGCTGCGGGCCGAGGGCGTGGACCCGATGGCGATCCGGCTCGTGCTCCTCGCCCACCACTACCGCAGCGATTGGATGTACGAGGACGCGCACCTCGCCGGGGCCGCCCGTCGCCTCGAGGCATGGCGGGAGGCCGCCGGCCGCGCCTCCGGGATCCCCGCGGCCGAGGTCATCGCCAACCTCCGCCAGGAGCTCACCGACGACCTCGACTGCCCGGCAGCGCTGTCCGTCGTCGACGACTGGGCCGCCGCCGCGGGCAGCGGACCGGCCGACGAGGACACCGCGCGCATCCGGGACGCGATCGACGCCCTGCTCGGCGTCGTCCTCTGAGCCCTGCCCGGCCCGCCGGCGCGGGTTCTGCTCAGTCCTCGCGCCGACGCCGGTCGAGGTAGCGCTCGAACTCCCGCGCGATCGCCTCGCCCGAGGCCTGGGGGAGCTCGGTGGCGTCTGTCATCCCCTCGATCCGGGCGACGTGCTCGGCGAGGTCCTCGTCGCTGTCGACGAGCGCGTCCGTGCCGGTCTCCCACGCCCGGGCCTCGTCGACGAGCTCGTGCTGGTCGACGACGAGCCCGGTGAGGTCCTCGAACGCGCCGAGCATCGCGAGGACCGCCTTGGGCGATGGGCTCGAGGCGGCGTACGCCGGCACCGCGACCCACTGCGAGACGGTCGGCAGGCCCGCTTCCGCGAGCGTCGTCGCGAGCACTCCGAGGATCCCGACGGGCCCGGTGTACTCGCTGCGCTCGATCTCCGGCTCGGCGGCCAGCTCGGGATCCTCCGCGGTCGTCGACACCGGCAGCGGCCGCGTGTGCGTGACGTCGGCGAGGAGCGAACCGAGGAGCACCACCCGGTCGCCCTCGGTCAGCCGTTCCCGGACCCGGCCGATGTACTCCTGCCAGCGATAGGACGGCTCGGTGCCGATGATCACCTCGATCTCCAGACCGGTGCCCGGCACCGTGCCGGTGTGGGTGGTGCAGCCGGGCCACTCGATGTGCGGGCCGTCGGCATCGCGGGTGAGCACGGGGCGGATGAATGTCATGTCGAAGTAGTCGTCGCCGGAGAACAGGGTGCGCCCCTGGAGTCCCCAGACCGCGACGAGGTGGCGCGCGGTGTCGACGGCGGCCTCCCCGGCGTCGTTCCAGCCCTCGAAGGCGATGACGACGAGCCGGCCCGGGCCGGATGGCAGAAAACTCATGGATCCAGATTACGCTGGTGCGCATATGGACACCTTCGCTGCGGTCCTCTGGGACATGGACGGGACCCTCGTCGACACCGAACCGTACTGGATGAGGGCGGAGACCGACCTCATGCACGCCCACGGCCTGAACTGGGACGAGGAGAAGGGCCTCCTCATGGTCGGCAACGACCTGCTGACCTCGGCCCGGATCCTCGTCGACCACGGCCTGCCGCTGCCGCCGGAGGAGATCGTCGAGATCCTCCTCGACGCGGTGATCGAGCAGGTGGCCGAGCACGTGCCGTTCCGCCCCGGGGCCCGCGAGCTCCTCGACGCGCTCCATGCCGCCGACATCCCGTGCGCGCTCGTCACGATGTCGTACCGGCGGCTCGCCGAGGCCGTCGTCGCGGCCTGCCCGCCGGGCAGCTTCCGCGCACTCGTCACCGGCGACGAGGTGCCCGCCGGCAAGCCCGATCCCGCCCCCTACGTGCTCGGCGCCGAGGCGCTCGGCCTGGCTCCGGAGGACTGTGTCGCGCTCGAGGACTCGATCCCCGGGCTGACGAGCGCAGAGGCCGCCGGCACGCTCGCGCTCGGCGTCCCCCACCTCGTCCCCATCCCGGAGGCCCCGGGACGGGTGCTCCTGCCCGGGCTCTCCGGGATCGGCCCGGTCGAGCTGCGGGAGATCGCCGGGAGGATGCGCTCCGGGCGCATCTGAGCCCCCGCGACCCGGATCAGCTCAGCAGGTCCGTCCCTGCGATCGCGGTGATCGGCGGGGGCTCCGGCGGGGTGTTGCCCCAGGCCGGGCACAGCGGCTTGAAGTGGCACCACCCGCACAGCGGCGACTTCCGTGCCCGCCACCGGCCCGAGCGGGCGCTGGCGGTGATGTCGTCCCAGATGCCGAGCACCTCCGCCTCGGTGCGCTCGACGTCGGCGAGCGTCGGGTGGAAGCTCTTGATCGAGCGGCTGCCGAGGTACATGAGCTGCAGGGTGTGGACGAGGACCCCGTCCATGCGATGCCGCAGGAGTGCGTAGAAGCGCATCTGGAACTCCGCCTCGCGCCCGTACTGCGGCTTGGGCTGCTTGCCGGTCTTGTAGTCGACGAGCCGCACCTGCCCGCCCGGGGCGACGTCGACCCGGTCGATGAAGCCGCGCAGCACGAGTCCGCTGTCGAGGGTGACGGAGACGAACCGCTCCCGCTCCGCCGGTTCGAGCCGGTCGGGCAGTTCGAGCCCGAAGTACGCCCGCAGCAGCTCGGTGCTCTCCCGGAACAGGACGTCGACGGCCTGCTCGTCCGGGTACATCGCGGCGACCTCCGGGTCCTTCGCCGCGAGTGCGGCGTACCGGCCGGGCAGCAGACCGGCCGCGGTGTCGAGCGTGCGCTCGGCGGCCGGTGCATCGAAGAGCTGCTCGAGGACCGCGTGGACGAGGGTGCCCTTGAACGCGGCCGGCGAAGGCGGCTCCGGCAGCCGGTCGACGGTGCGGAACCGGAACTTGAGGGGGCACTGCACGAAATCGTTCGCCCGGGACGGGGAGAGTGCTGCGAGTTCGACCATGCCTGCACTCTACCGAGGGGTGCGGACACGGCACCCGGCACCGGCCTCACGCCCGTTAGGATGGACCCCATGTCGGACACCACCTCAGCGCGTCGCGCGCCCGGAGCGTCGCGCGGCCTGCACCTCGGGCGCGTCCTCGGCGCACCGGTGCTGCTCGCCTGGTCGTGGTTCCTCGCCGCCGTCGTCATCACCGTGCTGTTCCGGCCGTGGCTCGCCTCCGTCCGCCCCGACCTCGGCTGGGGCACGTGGCTGGTCGCCTTCGCCTACGCCGTGCTCCTGTTCGGCTCGGTGTTCCTCCACGAGCTCGCCCACGCGGTGGCCGGTCGCGCATCCGGGCAGCGGGTCGCGGCGATCGAGCTCAACGTGTGGGGCGGCCTCACCCGCTTCGAGCCGCGGATCGAGGAGGACTCCGTCCGCGCGGCGACGACGAGCTTCGTCATCTCCATCGTCGGCCCCGTGGTCAACCTCGTGCTCGCCGGGATCGGCTGGGGAGCGGTGCAGTTCACCGAGGTCTGGTCGGTGCCCTGGCTGCTCCTCATGGCGCTGACCTTCGCCAACCTCGCCCTCGGCGTCATCAACCTGCTGCCCGGCATCCCGCTCGACGGCGGCTGGGCGCTCCAGGCGCTCCTCTGGCGCGCCACCCGCAGCCAGTACCGCGGCACCATCGTCGCGAGCTGGGTCGGCCGCCTCATCGCCGTGGCTTTCGTCGCCTGGTCGCTGCTCACCCCGCTGCTCGCCGGGCGCCGCCCCGACCTCGTCACCGTGCTGTGGATGAGTGCGATCGCGATCATGCTCTGGGTCTCCGCCGGGGACGCCGCCACCCACGCCAAGCGCGCCCGGCGGATGGAGACCTACGACCTCTCCCGTGTGATCCAGCCGGCGATCGCGGCGACCGGGGACGCCGACGTCGAGCAGACGCTGGCCTTCGCCGACCGTGCCCTCACCGGTTCGGGACCCGGTGCCGCGCGCCCGGTCCCGCTCATCGTGGTCCTCGACGAGACCGGGCTGCCGTTCGGTCTGCTCGATCGGCACGCGGCCTCGCAGGTCATCGCCGCGCCCGGTCCGCCCGCCCAGGTCAGGGACTTCGTGAGGCCCTTCGGCGCGTGGATCGGGGTGCCCCGCGACATCACCGCGCCCCACCTCCTCGAATCGCTCACCCACCGGCCCAAGGCCGAGTTCTGCCTCGTCATGGACGGCAGCACGCTCACCGGGGTGATCGATCTCCAGGAGTTCTTCGACGAGCTCCTCGCGGACTGATCCGCCGGGGTGTCCGGTCCTCGACCCGCCCGCGCGCCCGTGCCGGGCGGACGACTAGAGTGGAGCCGATGACTTCCACCGATGACCCCAGCGGCCCCGTCCGCACCGACCCCGCGTCGACCGGCGCGGCCGCCCGCCGCGGCCCGCTGCGCATCGGCGACAAGGTGCAGCTCACCGACCCCAAGGGCCGCCTGCACACGATCGCGCTCGAGCCGGGTCGGCAGTTCCACACCCACAAGGGCTCCATCGACCACGACGAGCTCATCGGCGGCGCCGAAGGCACGATCGTCCACACCACCGGCGGCGTGCCCTACCAGGTGCTCCGCCCGCTGCTCGAGGACTTCGTGATGTCGATGCCGCGCGGTGCCGCCGTCGTCTATCCCAAGGACGCCGCCCTCATCGTCACCCTCGGCGACGTCTTCCCCGGGGCCACCGTCGTCGAGGCCGGGGTCGGCTCCGGCGCCCTCACCCTCTCCCTCCTGCGCGCCGTCGGGGACGCCGGGCGCGTCCACTCCTTCGAGCGCCGCGGGGAGTTCGCGCAGATCGCCGCGGGCAACATCGAGGACTTCTACGACGGCCCGCACCCCGCGTGGCGGCTCACCATCGGCGACCTCGCCGAGGAGCTGCCCGCGCAGTTCGCACCCGGCACCGTCGACCGCGTCGTCCTCGACATGCTCGCCCCCTGGGAGTGCCTGCCCGCGGTCACCGCCGCGCTGGCCCCCGGGGGCGTGCTCGCCTGCTACGTCGCCACCGTCCCGCAGCTCTCCCGCACCGCGGAGGCGCTCCGCGAGTCCGGGGACTGGACCGAGCCCCGCGCGATGGAATCGATGCTCCGCGACTGGCACCTCGAGGGCCTCGCGGTGCGCCCCGAGCACCGGATGATCGCCCACACCGGTTTCCTCCTGTTCGCCCGCCGCCTGTCCGCCGGCACGAGTCCGCTCGAGCGCCGCCGCCGCCCGCAGGGCAGCGAGCCGAGCGCGGAGGACCGGGCGGCCTGGGAGGACGGCGAGATCACCGCCCAGGCGATCGGCACCCGCGAGGCGACCGGCAAGAAGCTGCGCCGCGTCATGCGCGAGGCCGGCTCCCGCAGCCGCATCGCCGAGCGCACCCGGCCACCCGGGGCCGCCCCGGGCGCCGGCACCCCCAGCATCGACCGCACACCGGAGGAGGACACATGACGGAGGACCACCGGACCGCCGAGCTCAGCGCGGTGCGCAAGGACGCCGCCCAGCTGCGCCAGCAGCTGTTCAACGCCTCGAAGCGCAACGACGCCCTGTCCCGCACCCTCAAGACGGCGCGGGAGGAGCTCGTGCGGATCCGCACCGAGGCCGAGCGCCTGTCCGAGCCGCCGAACTCCTTCGGCACGGTGCTCGCCGTCGTCGACGGCCCCGCGGACACCCGCGCGCTCGACGTGCTCGTCTCCGGCCGTCGGATGCGCGTCGCGATCACCCCCGACCTCGACGTCTCCACCCTCGTCCCCGGCGCCGACGTCCGGCTGTCCGAGGGCCTCGTCGCCCTCGAAGCGGTGGGCTTCGCCGACGCCGGCACCGTCGTGCCGGTGCGCGAGGTGCTGCCCGACGGACGGATCCTCATCGGGGCGCCGGGCGACGACGAGCAGATCCACCGCCTGTCCGGACCGCTGCGCTCCGAGGGCGTGCGCCCGGGCGACGCGGTGCTCGTCGACACCCGCACCCACTTCGCACTCGAGAAGGTCGAGAAGCCCGAGGTGGCGTCACTCCTGCTCGAGACCGTGCCGGACATCTCCTACAACGACATCGGCGGCCTCGAGGACCAGATCGACATGATCCAGGACGCCGTCGAACTGCCCTTCGAGCACCCCGACCTCTACACCGAGCACGGGCTCAAGCCGCCCAAGGGCATCCTCCTCTACGGCCCGCCCGGCTGCGGCAAGACGCTCATCGCGAAGGCTGTGGCGAACTCGCTGGCCCAGCGCCGCGCGGGGGAGGGGACCCGGTCCTACTTCCTCAACATCAAGGGCCCGGAGCTGCTCGACAAGTACGTCGGCGAGACCGAGCGTCAGCTCCGTCTGATCTTCTCCCGCGCCCGGGAGAAGGCGACCGCCGGTTCGCCCGTCGTCGTGTTCTTCGACGAGATGGAGTCGCTGTTCCGCACCCGCGGCACCGGCAAGTCCTCCGACGTGGAGACGACGATCGTGCCCCAGCTGCTGAGCGAGATCGACGGCGTCGAGCGGCTCGACAACGTCATCGTCATCGGTGCGTCGAACCGTGAGGACCTCATCGATCCGGCGATCCTGCGGCCCGGCCGGCTCGACGTCAAGATCCGGATCGAGCGGCCCGACGAGCAGGCCGCCGCCGACATCTTCTCGAAGTACCTCACCGCCGATCTGCCGCTCCACGCCAGCGTCCTCGAGTCCGCCGGGGGCTCGCGCGCCCAGGCGGTCGAGCAGCTCATCACCGCGTGCGTCGAGCGGATGTACGCGCGCACCGCGCGCAACGCCTTCGTCGAGGTCACCTACGCGACAGGCCAGAAGGAGCTGCTCCACTTCGCGGACTTCGCCTCCGGGGCGATGATCTCCAACGTCGTCGACCGTGCCAAGAAGCATGCGATCAAGTCCCTGCTCGCCGACGGGGAGCGCGGCCTGACCTGGGAGCACTTCGAGCGTGCGATCGGCGAGGAGTTCTCCGAGCACGAGGACCTGCCGAATACGACGAACCCGGACGAGTGGGCGCGGATCAGCGGGAAGAAGGGTGAGCGCATCACCCACCTGCGGATGGTCCAGCACGAGTTCTCCGGTGCGCCGCTGGGCACGACGCCGCCCGGCGGCGGAGACGTCGTCACCGTCGAGGGCGACTCCGGCCTCGTGTGAGGCCGGGCCACCGCGTCCGGAGCCCGGGCCTCAGCGCCCGGAGCGTCCGGCGACGGCGGTGGCGATGAGCCGCCAGCCGACGAGCGTGACGAGGTTGAGCGAGGCGGCGACGACGACGAACGGCCCGGCCGTGCCCTCACCGGTGAGCGCGCGCACGACGAGTCCGAGGAGCACCGTCGTCGCCCACACGCCCACCCCGGTGCGCAGCGGCGCCAGCGGCGCCGCCCACACGGCGTTGAGCAGCCAGGCGGCGAGCAGCCCGAGCACGAACGGCCAGGCGGTGCCGATGATCCCGTCGACGTCGAGGTTCTGCGCGTGCGTGTAGTAGCCGACGATGGTGAACAGCACCACGAGCACGAGGTCGACGACGAGGGCGATGAGCAGGTGTGATTTCTTCTTCGCGGCCACACGAGCAGTGTAATGGGCGCGGGGGTGCGCGCACGTCCTAGAGTGGGGAGCGGACAGGCACCGGCCGCACCCGCACGCCGGATCCGAGGAGAGGAGATGACGACATGCTCAGGGTCGAGAGGATCATGGGGGCGGAGACCGAGTTCGGGATCTCCCAGCCCGGCAACCCGCACGCCAACCCGATGCGGGACTCCGCGCGCGTCGTCGACGCCTACGCGGGACCGCGCGGGCTCAAGTCGAGCCAGAGCTTCTGGGACTTCGAGACCGAATCGCCGCTCGCCGATGCCCGCGGCTTCCTCATGAACGTCGCCGACGCCCACTCCTCGCAGCTCACCCACCTGCCGCAGGCCGAGCCCGAGGCGCAGTACCTCGCCAATGTCATCCTCCCCAACGGGGCGCGCCTCTACGTCGACCACGCCCACCCGGAGTACTCCTCCCCGGAGACCCTGACACCGCGCGACGTCGTGCGCTGGGACCGCGCCGGGGACCTCGTCGCGCTCGCGGCCGTCGAATCGCTGGCCGCCGGGCCCGAGCCGGTCAACCTCTACAAGAACAACACCGACTCCAAGGGCTCCTCCTACGGCGCCCACGAGAACTACCTCGTCGATCGCGCCGTGCCCTTCGACGACATCGTCACCGGCATCACCCCGTTCTTCGTCACCCGCCAGATCCTCTGCGGCGCGGGCCGCGTGGGGATCGGCGTGCACGGCGACACGCCCGGCTACCAGATCTCCTCCCGCGCGGACTTCTTCGAGGCCGAGGTCGGACTCGAGACCACGCTGCGCCGCCCCATCGTCAACACCCGCGACGAGCCCCATGCCGACCCCACCCTCTACCGGCGCCTCCACGTCATCCTCGGCGACGCCACCCTCGCGGAGCCCGCGACCCTCGTGCGCTTCGGGACCACCTCGCTCGTCCTCGGCCTCATCGAGTCCGGCGCGGTGCCGCACCTCGAGCTCGCCGACCCGCTCGACTCGCTGTGGACGGTGTCCCACGACCTCACCCTGTCCACCCGCCTGCCCCTGGCCGACGGCTCGGCCCTCACCGCGCTCGAGATCCAGCGGATCTACCTCGATGCCGCGCGGACCGCCGCCGGGCCGGACCCGGATCCGGACACCGCCGAGGTCCTCGCGGAGTGGGAGCGGTTCCTCGACGCGCTCGCCCGCGACCCCTTCGAACTCTCCGACAGCATCGACTGGGTCGCGAAGCTCGCGATGCTCGAGCAGTACCGGACGCGGGAGAACCTGCCCTGGGACCACCCGAAGCTCGCCCTCATCGACGTCCAGTACCACGACGTCCGGCCGTCGAAGGGGCTGTTCCACCGGCTCGAATCGGCCGGCCGGATCACCCGCCTCACCACCGCCGAGGAGGTCGCCGCCGCCCTCGACACGCCGCCGGAGGACACCCGCGCCTGGCTCCGCGGCCGCGTGGTGGCACGCTTCACCGCCGAGCTCGTGTCCGCGAGCTGGGACTCGCTCATCCTGTCGACCGGCGGCGAGGCGCTCGTCCGCCTGCCGCTGCGCTACCCGCTCAAGGGCACGCGCGCGCTCGTCGGGGCCGCGATCGAGGAGGCGGAGTCGCCGGCGGCGCTGCTCGCCGCCCTCGGAGTCACTAGACTCGGGGGAACAGCCCACCGAGACAGCAGCGAGGTATGAGATGAGCAGCGGCCAGGAGCAGATCCGCACCACCCGCAAGGACGACGTCGAGCCGGTCGACGCACCCGTCGCCGCGCAGGCGCAGACCCAGGTGAATACCGAGGCGGTCGACTCGATCCTCGACGACATCGACAGCGTGCTGGAGTCGAACGCCGAGGAGTTCGTCCGCAACTTCGTCCAGAAGGGCGGCCAGTGACTCCCGGCTTCGACCCCGCCTACCTGAGCTCGACGACCAACTCGTTCATCGCCTTCGCCCGGGCGACCGCCCCCGAGGTGCTGCCGTTCGGCGAGAGCGGTGCGCAGCTCCCCGCCCCGCAGGTGCCCGAGGGCACGACGATCGTGTCGTTCAAGACCGCCACCGGGGTGCTCATGGCCGGCGACCGGCGCGCGACGATCGGCAACGTCATCGCCAGCCACACCATCGAGAAGGTCCACGCCGCGGATTCGACCTCCGTCATCGGCATCGCCGGCACCGCCGGGCTCGCCCTCGAGCTCATCCGGCTGTTCCAGCTCGAGCTCGAGCACTACGAGAAGATCGAGGGCACCCCGCTCTCGCTCGTCGGCAAGGCCAACCGGCTCGCCTCGATGCTGCGCGCCAACCTCGGCCTCGCGATGCAGGGCCTCGCGGTGGTGCCGCTGTTCGCCGGCGTGGAGCCCGGCGCCGACCACGGGCGGATCTTCAGCTTCGACGTCACCGGCGGGAAGTACGAAGAGGTCAACTTCCACTCGATCGGATCCGGCTCCGGGTTCGCCCGGGGGGCGCTGAAGAAGCTGTGGAGCCCCGATCTCGACTCGCCGGCGGCGATCCGGGTCGCCGTCGAGGCGCTCATCGACGCCGCCGACGACGACTCCGCCACCGGGGGACCGGACTTCATGCGCCAGGTCGCCCCCGTCGTCCACCTCGTCGACGCCGCGGGCACCCGGCAGGTGCCGCAGTCGGAGGTCCTCGACATCGCCACCGCCGTGGTGGCCACCCGCGCGGAAGGAGAGCGCGCATGAGCCAGCCGTTCTACGTCTCACCCGAGCAGCTGATGAAGGACCGGGCGGAATTCGCCCGGAAGGGGATCGCGCGCGGCCGCTCGGTCGTCGTGCTCCGCTACGACGAGGGCATCGTCCTCATCGCCGAGAACCCGTCCTCGACGCTCCACAAGATCGCCGAGATCTACGATCGGATCGGCTTCGCGGCCGTCGGCAAGTACAACGAGTTCGAGACCCTGCGGCAGGCCGGGGTGCGCTACGCCGACCTCCGCGGCTATTCCTACGACCGGGCCGATGTCACCGCGCGCGGCCTCACCAACGCCTACGCGCAGACCCTCGCCGGCGTCTTCACCACCGAGTCGAAGCCCTTCGAGGTCGAGATCGTCGTCGCCGAGCTCGGCGTCACCGCCGCCGGGGACCGCCTCTACCGGCTGTCCTACGACGGCTCCGTGGCCGACGAGAACGAGCACGTGGCGATCGGCGGCCAGGCCGACGCGATCTCCACCCAGCTCTCCGGCGTCCACACCGCCGACCGGCCGCTGCCCGCGGTGTTCGCGCTCGGCGTGCGCGCCCTGTCGCCCGCCGACGGGGCGCCGATCCCCGTCACGAGCATCGAGGCCGCCGTCCTCGACCGGACGACCGGCAGCCACCGCACCTTCCGCCGCCTCGACGACACCGCGATGGCCGAGCTGCTCGCCCTCGCCGCGGGCACCGACGCGCAGCCGGGCACCGACGCGCAGCCGGGGAGCACGCAGCCACCGGCGGAGGACGCACAGTGAAGCGGATCTTCGGCCTCGAGACCGAGTACGGCATCGCGTTCACCCAGGGCGAGGGGAGGCGCCTCGGGCCCGAGGAGATCGCCCGCTACCTGTTCCGACCGGTCGTCGAGTGGGGCCGGTCCTCCAACGTGTTCCTCCCCAACGGCGCCCGCCTCTACCTCGACGTCGGCTCCCACCCGGAGTACGCGACCGCCGAGTGCGACGTGCTGCCCGATCTCCTCGCGCAGGACGCCGCCGGGGACGCGATCATGGTCGATCTCCTCGCCCGCGCCCAGGCCGCGATGGCCGCCGACGGGGTGGACGGCACCGCCCACCTGGTGAAGAACAACACCGACTCCGCAGGGAACTCCTACGGCAGCCACGAGAACCTCCTCGTGCGCCGCTCGATGGACTTCACCCACCTCACCTCGGTGCTCCTGCCCTTCCTCGTCACCCGGCAGCTCATGGTCGGCGCCGGGGCGGTGATCCCGCGTGCGGTCGCCACCGACCTCCGGCCGGCCGACTCCAACCGCGCCGCCCCGCACAGCCCGCACACCGCTCCCACCGATCCGGGCAGGGACCTCGTCTACGGGCTGTCGGCCCGCTCCGACGTCATGTGGGAGGGCGTGTCCTCGGCCACCACCCGCTCCCGGCCGATCATCAACGCCCGCGACGAGCCCCATGCCGACGCGGAGAAGTACCGCCGTCTCCACGTCATCGTCGGCGACTCCTCGATGACGCAGACGACGACGGAGCTCAAGGTCGGCTCCGCCGCGCTCGTCCTCGACCTCATCGAGTCCGGCGCCCCGATCCGCGACCTCAGCCTCCGCAACCCGATCCGCGACATCCGGCACGTCGCCCGCGACCTCACCGGCCGACACGTCCTCGAGCTCGTGTCGGGGGAGCGCCTCACCGTGCTCGAGCTGCTCTCGATCTACCTCGAGCGGGCCCGCGCGCTCGTGGCCGCCGGCGACCACAGCCTCGGCTCCGACGCGTCCGCCGCGCGGGTCATCGACCTGTGGACGCGGATCCTCGCCGCCGTGGAGAGCGGGGACTTCACCGGCGTCGACACGGAGATCGACTGGGTCATCAAGCGCGGCCTCGTGCAGCGCTACCTGCAGCGCTCCGAGGCCGGGCTCGCCGACCCGCGGATCGCGCGCCTCGACTTCGCCTTCCACGACCTCACCCCGGGGTCCGGCATGCTCGCCCGCCTCGAGGCCGCGGGGCTCGCCGCCCGTGTGGTCCCCGAGGACACGGTGCGCGCCGCCGTCGACGCCCCGCCGGCCACGACGCGCGCGGCGATCCGCGGCCGGTTCGTGCGCGCGGCGCACGCGGCCTGCCGCGACTTCACCGTCGACTGGGTGCATCTGCGGCTCAACGACCAGCTCCAGCGCGCCGTCGTCCTCAAGGACCCGTTCGCGGCATCGAACGACTCCGCCGACGCACTCATCGCGGGGCTGGGGGAGGCTCCGGGCGAGCACTCAGTGTGAGCCGCTAGGATCGTGGGGGCTCTTCGCCCTGCCCTGCCCCTCGTGGAAAGGACGCCTTCGTGCGCACCACTCTCATCAGTGCCCTGAGCATCGCCGTGCTGGCCCTCGCCGGCTGCGGCGACTCGGGATCGGATCCGGCCGGCGAGACCCAGGCGGTCTCCACCGCCGAGGCCAAGACCACCTCGCTCGACGGCGTCACCGTCGAGGGCGAGCCCGACGCCGAGCCGACGGTGTCCTTCGAAACCCCGCTCGTCATCGAGGAGTCCGCGCACACCGTGCTCTCCGAGGGCGACGGCGAACCGGTCGCCGAGGGACAGCAGGTCACGGCGAACATGACGATGGTGTCCGGGACGAGCGGTGAGGTCATCGAGTCGAGCTATCAGGCCGAATCGCCGTCGGGCTTCCCGATGGACACCGCGCAGATCAACCAGGCGCTGTTCGACGCGCTCGTCGACGTGCCGGTCGGCTCCCGCGTGCTGCTGAGCCTCAACGGCAGCCCGCAGTCCGGGCAGCCTGCCGAGACCCTGATCTACGTCGTCGACCTGGTGAGCGCCGAGGAGATCCCGGAACCGCTCGAACGCGCCTCCGGTGAGCCGCAGGAGCCCGCCGAGGGCCTGCCCGAGGTGTCCACCGACGACGCCGGCGTCCCGAGCATCACCCAGCCCGAGGGCGACGCCCCAGCCGAGCTCGTCGTCGAGCCGACGATCCTGGGGGAGGGCGCGGAGGTCTCCGAGGGCCAGACCGTGAGCGTCCACTACTCCGGCTGGCTGTGGGACGACGCCTCGCAAACCTTCGACTCGAGCTGGGACCGCGGCGAGCCCTTCGCCGTCGAAGGCGTGGGCGCGGCCCCCGTCATCGACGGCTGGAACGAGGCGCTCATCGGGCAGAAGGTCGGTTCCCAGATCCTCGTCGTGATCCCGCCGGAGAAGGGCTACGGGGCGCAGGGCTCCCCGCCGTCCATCCCCGGCGACGCCACCCTCGTGTTCGTCATCGACATCCTGTCGGCCGTCGGCTGACCGGCAGCCGCCGCACCCATCCACCATCTCCCGTCCCGGAAGGACAGCAGACATGGCCAAGAGCAAGCCCGAGATCGATTTCCCCGGCGACCAGCCGCCCACCGAGCTCGAGATCGTCGACGACGAGATCGGCACCGGTGCCGAGGCGAAGGCCGGCGACACCGTCGCCGTCCACTACGTCGGCGTCGCCCACTCGACCGGTGAGGAGTTCGACTCCTCGTACAACCGCGGCGCCCCGCTCGAGTTCCGGCTCGGCGTCGGCATGGTCATCGCCGGCTGGGACCAGGGCGTGCAGGGGATGAAGGTCGGCGGTCGACGCACCCTGCGGATCCCGCCGCACCTCGCCTACGGCGACCACGGCGCCGGCGGCGTCATCGCCCCCGGGGAGAGCCTGATCTTCGTGTGCGACCTCGAGAACGTGCGCTGACACCGCGCTCGCAGCGGCACTGAGCCGAGACCGCGCACGGCGCCGTCGTCCGCCCCCTCCGGGCAGGCGACGGCGCCGCTGTCATCCGGCGAGCGCGCGGGCCGCCCAGCGCCCGGCGGCCGCGGCGGAGAGGAACGAGGCGGCATCCGCGGTGAGACCGCGGCCCATCGTCGACAGCCGGACGGGGGAGCCCTCGAGCGCTTCGAACAGCCCGTCGAGCTCGACGTCGACGAGCGTGTGGGCGGTGAGTTCGGCGCGCTGGGAGGCGAGCGCCTCGGCGACGATCCGCGGGTCGGGGTCGCACGCGGCCGCCACGGAGTCCGGCAGGGTGGCGAGGCCGGGCAGCGGCACCGTGCAGCCCGGTCGAGCGCCCCGGCCGACTGCGGTGAGCGTGTGATGGGAGATCCCGAAATGGCGCCCGCGGGCATCGGCGTTCGACATCCGGGCCACCGCCACGGGCAGCCCGCCGAGCAGCGCGGCGGCGTCGAGGTGGTCGCCGACGACCATGCCGGAGAACCCGAACGGGGTCCCGGTCCCGAGGTTGCCCGGGCCCTGGCTGACGATCGTGATGTCCGCGCCGGCGACGTGGCGGGCCGCGAGCAGGGCGGAGTGGACGGTGACGGCCTCGTGGTCCCCGCCCCACGCCTGGCCGACGCTCAGCGTGTCGGCGAGCCAGCCGGCCTCCTGCAGCCCTGCGACCGCCTGGGAGAACGGCAGCGGGAGCGCCGCCCCGTCGGTCATCGCATAGGCGACCCGCAGCTCCGGGTCCTCCGCCCGGATCCCGGCGAGGATCGCGGGCAGCGCCGAGTGGAGGTCGGCGACGAGCACCGGCATCCCGTCGATGCCCGTCGCCCGGGCGAGCGTCGCATGGTGCTCGGACTCCTGGTCGTCGACCCCGAGCACCATCGTCTGGGTGGGGGAGTAGCGGTCCTTGACGAGGTGCCCCGGAGCCGGAGGCGGGTCCGCGGGGAGCGCCTCGGGCAGGGCGACGACGAGCGCGAATCCGCCGGTGCCGAGCCCGCGGGCGAGGGCGGAGACGTTGAGGATCACGGTGTCGCCGGGCTCCGGGGTGCCGACGAGCCCGGTGTAGGCCACTGCGCGGACCTCTCCGGCACCGGTTGCCCCCGGGCTGCCGTCAGCGCCCGGGAGGGGTTCGGTGAGGGCCGCGCGGACCTCCCTCACCCCGGGCCGATCGCTGCTCACGGACACGACATGCGCACGACGCCAGTGGATCATATGCCCACCGTACCCGGTGCGTGCCTGTAGCGTGGTGGGCGTGAACGATGCCGACAGCCGCGTGCGCGAGCAGACCGAGCGGATCCTCAACCTGCTCATCGCGCTGCGCGCCGCCTCCGGGTGGATCGACCGCGATTCCCTCAAGGCGTGCATGGACGAGTACGCCGGCCTCAGCGACGCCGCCTTCGACCGCGCCTTCTCCCGTGACAAGCGCCTGCTCCGCGACCTCGGGATCGAGATCAGCACCGCGACCTGGGACGACGAGTTCACCGGACGCAACGGCTACGGTTACCGGATCACCTCCGACGACTACGAGCTGCCCGAGATCGACCTCACCCCGCAGGAAGCCGCGGTGCTCTCCGTCGCGAGCCGCTTCTGGCAGGACTCGGCGCTCGGCGAGGCGAGCGGGCGGGCGCTCCACAAGCTCCGGGGTCTCGGCATCGACCTCGCCGAGAGCACGGACCCGCTGCCTGCCCGGATGCGGTTCGGCACCGAGACCTTCGCCGCGGCGCTGTCCGCGGTGAACGCCCGGCGCGCCGTGCGCTTCTCCTACCGCAAGCCCGGCGGCGTCGCCGGGGAGCGGCGGCTCGAGCCCTATGCGCTGCTCACCCGCGGCGACCGCGTCTACCTGCTCGGCCGCGACCTCGACAAGGAGGAGATCCGGACCTTCCGGCTCTCCCGCATCTCCGGCACCCTCTCCCGAGTGCACGGCCGGAAGGACGGGGACTACACGGTGCCGGAGGACTTCCGGCCCGGCGACTGGTTCCGGCCGGTCCACGCCTCCGGAGCGAGCACGACCGCGCACCTGCGGCTGCGACCCGGCAGCGGCGACCCGCTGCGCCGCGCCGGCACGCCCGCCGGCACCGACGATGCCGGCTGGGACCTCCTCGCACTCGGCTACGACGATCCGGAGGAGCTCGCCGCGACGCTGGTGGGCTTCGGGCGGGCCGTCGAGGTCGACTCGCCCGCCGACCTCGCCGACGCCCTGGAGCGGATGCGCGGGACCACGCTGGCGGCCCTGACCGCCGCACAGGACGCCCCCGTGGCACCGAGCACACCCGTGGAGACCGAGGCACCCGACACGGAGGAGCGCGCATGACGACGACCGCCTCGACGCGCCTCGCCCGCCTGCTCGGGCTCGTGCCCTACCTTATCGAGAACCCCGGCGCGGATCTTCACCGGACCGCCGCGGTGTTCGGCGTCACCGTCGCCGAGCTCGTCGACGACCTCGAGCTCCTCTTCGTCACCGGCCGGCCCGGCCGCATGCCCGACGACCTCATCGAGGCGAGCTGGGAGGACGGCCGCATCCACCTCGGCAACGCCGACGAGGTGTCCGTGCCCGTGCGTCTCACCCGCGATGAGTCGACGAGCCTCCTCGTCGCCCTCGACTACCTCGCCTCGCTCGATCCGGACCGCCAGGCCGCGATCGCCTCCACCCGGGACAAGATCCGCACCGCCGCCGGACTCCAGGACGAGCGGCCGAGCATCGACGTGGGCGTCCCCGAGCTCGACCGGGAGCTCGCCGCGGAGATCCGCGGCGCCGCGGCCGCCGGCACCGGCCTGGACATCCGCTACTACGTGCCCTCCCGCGACGAGCTCACCGCTCGCACCGTCACCCCGCGCTCCCTGCGGCTCACCGGGCAGTGGTACATGGACGCCTACTGCCACACCTCCGGCGGGGAGCGGTCCTTCGCCGTCGACAACATCCGCAGCGCTGCCCCGACGACAGCACCCGCCGCCCCGCCCGCGCCGACGGACGAGGCCGATGCGGGCTCCGGAGCCGGTGCCGGCCCCGATGAATCCGGCACCGCGGTCACCCTAGCGCTCGCCCCGGCGGCGGCCTGGCTCGCCGACGAGCTCGATCCGCTCGACCGCGCCCACGACACGCACGGCCCCGGCACCGTGACGATGACGCTCCGAGTGCTCTCCGACACCTGGCTCACCCGCCTCCTGCTCCAGCACGGGCGTCACGTGCTCGCCGTCTCCCCTCCCGAGGCCGCCGACGGTGCCATCTCAGCGATCGCCGGCACCGCTCCGGGCGCGGATGATTCCCACGTCGGCAGGGACTAGACTGGATCCCTGAAACCGCTTCCTGAGGAGTCCGCATGCGCCCCGAGCCGATCCACATCATCATCCTGCTCGTCGTCATCCTGCTGATCTTCGGCGCGCCCAAGCTCCCGATGATCGCGAAGAACCTGGGCAAGTCGATGAAGATCTTCAAGTCCGAGGTCAAGGATCTGCGCAACGACGACGACCGCGGCACCGCCGAGCGGCACGAGATCACCGACGCCCCCGAACGTCCCGCAGACCCGACCCGGTCCGCCGAGCGCACCGCCGAGCCCGTCGATTCCACCCGCACCCCCGGCGACGAGCAGCGCCCCCGTCCCTGACCGGTGGTGAAGATCTCCCGTCCCGGCGGTCTGCCGGGAGGCGGCCGTGCCCGTGCGGCCAACCCCGAGAAGCGGATGCCGCTGGCGGGGCACCTCGTCGAACTCCGCAACCGCGTCCTCCTCTCCGTCATCGCCCTCGGGCTCGGCGCCGTCGTGGGCTGGTTCCTCTACGATCCGGTCCTCCAGTTTCTCCAGGCCCCGGTGATGGAGGTGTCCGCGCAGGACGGCCGCGTCGCGGAGGTCAACTTCGCCGGCGTCGCCTCCCCCTTCGACATGAAGGTCAAGGTCGCGGTCTTCATCGGCTTCTTCCTCACCTCCCCGTTCTGGCTCTACCAGGTATGGGCCTTCATCGTGCCGGGCCTGACGAAGAAGGAGAAGCGCTACTCCCTGGGCTTCCTCGCCGCCGCGATCCCGCTGTTCCTCGCCGGCGCCGCACTCGCCTCGTTCGCCCTGCCGAACGCCGTGCGCACGCTCACCGCATTCACCCCCGAGGGTGCGACGAACATCATCCCGGCGCAGGACTACCTCAACTTCGTCATGCTCATCATCGTCGTGTTCGGCATCGCCTTCGTGCTGCCGGTCCTCATGGTGGGCCTCAACCTGCTCGGGCTGCTGTCGGCCGACACCATCCGCAAGTCGTGGCGCTGGGTCGTCGTGCTGATCTTCGCCTTCGCCGCGATCGCCACCCCGACCCCCGATGCGATCTCGATGTTCTTCCTCGTCATCCCCATGACTGCACTGTTCGTCCTCGCCTGGGTGCTGTGCTGGCTCGGCGACCGGCGGCGGAAGGCGCGGATGATCGCCGAGGGCACCTGGGAGGATCCCGCCGAGCTCGACGACTGAGCCGCGAGCGGCCCGGAGGGCGGCGGACGCGCACCTCGAGGCGGTAGAGTCGAGGGCATGGACGACCGCATCCCGCCTGCTCAGGCCTACGCCGCATCGCGGAAGCGCGCAGCGGAGGCGGCCACCCCGTTCGGACGCTTCACCGCCGCGCTGTCCTACGGACTCGACCCGTTCCAGGAGCAGGCGTGCCGGGCGCTGGCCGACGGGAGATCCGTGCTCGTCGCCGCCCCGACCGGCGCCGGCAAGACCGTCGTCGCCCAGTTCGCGGTGCTGCTCGCCACCGAGCAGGACGTGCGCGTCTTCTACACCACCCCGATCAAGGCGCTGAGCAACCAGAAGTTCGCAGAGCTCAGCCGGGAGTACGGGGCGGACCGGGTCGGACTGCTCACCGGCGACGTCTCGATCAACCGGGACGCGCAGATCGTCGTGATGACGACCGAGGTGCTGCGCAACATGATCTACTCCGGCACCGACCTCAGCTCCCTCGGCTACGTCGTGCTCGACGAGGTCCACTACCTCGGCGACCGGTTCCGGGGACCGGTGTGGGAGGAGGTCATCATCCACCTGCCCGCCCATGTCGCACTCGTCAGCCTGTCGGCCACCGTGTCCAACGCCGAGGAGTTCGGCGCCTGGCTCCGCGAGGTGCGCGGGCACACCGAGGTCATCGTCAGCGAGCACCGGCCGGTGCCGCTGTACAGCCACGTCGCCGTCGGCACCGACCTCCACCCGCTGTTCCAGGCCGGGGCGCCCGGGCAGGTCAACCGCGACCTCGAGCTGGCGGTGCGGCCCTTCGTCTCCCGGGGCTCCCGGCGGGACCGCCGCCGGCCCATGCACGCACGCTTCCAGCGGCCCTCGCGCACCGCGCTCATCCGCGAGCTCGACGAGGACGACCTGCTCCCGGCGATCTTCTTCATCTTCTCCCGCAATGGCTGCGATGCCGCCGTCGAGCAGTGCCTCGCCGCCGGCCTCGACCTCACCGACAAGGCGGAGAAGCGTCACATCATGGCCCGCCTCGAGGAGCTCCACGACGAGCTCGGCTCCGAGGACCTCTCCGTGCTCGGCTACCACACCTTCTCCACCGGTCTCATCCACGGCTTCGGAGCACACCACGCGGGTCTGATCCCGCAGTTCAAGGAGCTCGTCGAGGAGCTGTTCGTCGACGGCTGCCTGCGCGCGGTGTTCGCCACCGAGACCCTCGCGCTCGGCGTCAACATGCCGGCGCGCACCGTCGTGCTCGAGAAGCTCACGAAGTTCAACGGCGAATCCCATGTGCAGATCACCCCGGGGGAGTACACCCAGCTGACCGGGCGCGCCGGACGGCGCGGGATCGACGTCGAAGGCCACGCCGTCGTCGTCTGGCACCCGAGCACCGAGCTCGCCGACATCGGCTCGCTCGCCTCGAAGCGCACTTACGCGCTGCAGAGCCGATTCACCCCGACGTACAACATGACGGCGAACCTGCTCGCCCGGCTGACCGAGCACGACGCCGCGAAGGTGCTCGAGACCTCGTTCGCCCAGTTCCAGGCGGACAAGGGCGTAGTCGGCCTGGCCCGGCGGGTGCGCCGCAACGAGGAGGCGCTCGCAGGCTACCGGACGTCGATGGAGTGCGAGCGCGGGGACTTCGAGGAGTACGTGCAGCTGCGCCGCACCCTGTCGGAGATGGAGAAGCGGGCCAGCCGCTCACGCACGAAGATCAAGCAGCGGGAGACGATCGAGTCGCTCGGCCGGCTCAAGCACGGCGACGTCATCGTGCTGCCCTCGAAGCGGATCGACGGCACCGCCGTCGTCATCACTCCGATGAGCAACCGGGACGGCGAGCTGCGGCTGCCGACCGTGCTCACCGAGCAGGGCAAGGTGTGGCACCTGCGGATGCACGAGATCACCGAGCCCGCCGTGGTGCTCGGACGCCTCAAGATGCCCAAGCGCTTCAACCACCGGCAGGCATCGGAGCGCCGCGCGCTGCGCGATTCCCTGCTCGCCGCGATCGCCGACGGCCGTGTCGCACAGCCCAGCGAGGCCGCGCAGCCGGCCAAGGGTGCCCGGGTCCAGTCCGAGGAGATCGCACTCGTCCGCGAACAGCTCCGCAGCCACCCCTGCCATTCCTGCCCCGACCGCGAGCACCACGCCCGGTGGGCGGAGCGGGCCGCGAAGCTGCAGCGCGACACCGCCTCGCTGACGAAGCAGATCGAAGGGCGCACGACCTCGATCGCGCAGGTGTTCGACCGGGTGCGCCGCGTGCTCACGACCCTCGGGTTCCTCCCCGACGACGCCCGAATCCTGCGCCGCATCTACGGGGAGCGGGACCTCCTCACCGCGCTGAGCGTGCGCGCCGGGCTGTGGGACCCGCTGTCGGAGCCGGAGGCCGCGGCCTTCGCCTCGAGCCTCGTCTACCAGGCCCGGCGCACCGAGGGGTACTTCAACCCGCGGATCCCCTCCGCGAGCCTCGAGCACGCGCTCGTCGAGCTGCGGAGCACCTGGCAGAACCTCTACCGGCTCGAGGTCGACGCGGACCTGCCGGTGACCCCGGAGCCCGAGTTCGGCCTCGTCGAACCGATCTTCCGATGGACCGAGGGGAAGTCGCTGTCGGCGGCACTGGCCGGATCCGACATCGCCGCCGGGGACTTCGTCCGCTGGGCCAAGCAGACCCTCGACCTGCTCGGCCAGGTCGCCGACGTCTGCGAGCCCGCGACCGCGGTGGTCGTGCGCCGCGCGGCGGACGCGATCCGCCGTGGGGTCGTCGCGGATTGAGACCCCGCGGGGCGGCTGTCAGCGACCGATGCGCCGGACCACGGACTCGATGTCGGAGCCGAAGGTCGAGTCCGTCGACAGGTAGGTCCACGTCGAGGACGGCCGCTTGAGCCCGTATGCGGGCAGGTCGATGCCCGCGTCGGTGAACTCCGCCTCCTCCACGACCTCGGTCGCGCGCTCGAGGACATCGGTCCAGAACCCGGAGAACGCGCCGATCGACTCGGAGTTGAATGCCTCGTGCGGCTTCTCCCGGGCGAGCGTGCGCAGGTGGATGCCCTCGCGCAGATCGTTGAGGAACGCGAGGTGCTCGACCCACCGGTTGTCGAGGGTGAAGAGCAGGACGTCGCGGATCGCGGCGTCGACGGTGTCCTCCCCGTGCGCCTCGTCGAGCTCCTCGACGCGCTCCGGCAGCTCCGCGCGGACCTCGGAGATCCCCGCCTCGCCCTCCCGGATCGCCTTCCGGCGCTCGAGGACGAGCTCGCGCTGCTGGGCCATGAGCTCGTTGAAGCGCCAGGTGTCGCGGTGGACCGCGGTGTTCTCGCCCTCGGCCATGCGCTGGGCGTGCTCGACGAGCTGGGCGGCGCGCTTCGAGGCGATGTGGCCGTGCTCGTCGCCCTCCTCGATGAACCGCTGGGCCTCCGGCACGCGGCTCATGAGCTCGTCCTCGAGGCTGGTGAAGAACACCGAGGAGCCCGGGTCGCCCTGGCGGCCGGCGCGGCCGCGCAGCTGGTCGTCGAGGCGGGAGGACTGGTAGCGGCCGGCGCCGATGACGAGCAGCCCGCCGGATTCGGCGACGGATTCGTCGGCGAGCCGGATGTCGGTGCCGCGCCCGGCCATCTGGGTGGACACGGTGACCGCCCCGGCCCGCCCGGCGCCGGCGATGATCTCCGCCTCTGCGGAATCGTCCTTCGCGTTGAGCACCTGCGCATCGATCCCGCGGGTGCGCAGCCGCTCGGCGAGGCTCTCGGATTCCGCCACCGAGCGGGTGCCGATGAGCACGGGACGGTCCGCGGCATGCTGCTCGACGACCTCGTCGACGATCGCGCGCTCCTTCGACTCCTGGAAGGTGTAGAGACGGTCCGGCTCGTCGACGCGGATGACCTCGAGGTGGGGGTCGACCGGCACGATCTCGAGCCCGTAGAACTCGCGCAGGTCCTCGCCCACGGCGACCGCGGTGCCGGTCATGCCGCACACCGTGTCATAGCCGTGGATGAGCTCCTCGACGGTCATCTGATCGAGGATCTCGCCGCTGTCTGTCGTCGACAGCTGCTCCTTGACCTCGACGGCGGCCTGCAGCCCGTCGGGCCAGCGCTGAAGCTCGGCCACCCGGCCGCGGGAGTCGGAGATGAGCTTGATGGCGCCGTCGACCACGAGGTAGTCGACGTCGCGATGGACGAGCGCGGAGGCGTAGAGCGCGAGGTTGACCGCGGCGAGCGTCGCCGAGTCGTCCCCGAACAGGTCGACGTCGAGCTCCTCCTCGACCCGGTCGATCCCGGCGTCGGTGAGCGACACCGCCTTCCGGTCGGGGCTGATCTCGTAGTGCTCGCCGGCCACGAGTCCGGCGACGAGCGCGGCGATCTCCGCGTCCCCCGCCTCGTGGCTGGTGGACCCGGCGAGGACGAGCGGGACGCGCGCCTCGTCGATGAGCACGGAGTCGGCCTCGTCGACGATGACGACGTCCCGGCCGGGCACCCGGATCTCCGCGTCGTCGAGCACGAAGCGGTCCCGCAGCACATCGAACCCGACTTCGGTGACGGAGGCGTAGACGACCTCGGAGCGGTAGGCGGACCGGCGCTCCTCCTCGGTCTGGGTGCCGGAGATCGCGGCCGACTCGACACCGAGCAGATCGAACAGCGGCCTCATCCAGGCCTCATCGCGCACCGCGAGGTAGTCGTTGACGCTGACGAGGTGCACGCGGCGCCCCTGCAGGGCGTAGCCGGCGGCGGCCATCGCGCCGACGAGGGTCTTGCCCTCACCGGTGAGCATCTGCACGATCGAGCCCTCGAGCAGCCCGATGAGGCCGGTGATCTGCTCGTCGTAGGGGCGCTCGTCAAGGGTGCGCTCGGCGGCCTCGCGGGCCAGCGCGGCGAACTCGGTGAGCTGGGTCCGCCGCTCGCCGGTCTCGAAGATCTCCCCGGCCTTCACGGTGATCTCCGCGTCGCTGAGCTCGGCGTACTCCTCGCCGAGTCGTTCGATCTCCGGACGGCTCCTGCTGAGCCAGCCGATGCGCCTGTCGGCCTGGGCGCCGGGCCGGTTGAGCAGTCGGGCGAAGAATCCCATCGCGCATGTCCTCCACAGGGGTCGGGTGTCGGTCCCAGTGTACGCAGGGGACGAGGTGTCCCCGCGCATCCTCCGGGCGGTCGGGGGCGCGGTCAGACACCGGGCCGGGGAGCGGGTCCGCGGCGCGGCTCGAAGGGCCACGAGGGGTCGACGACGGCATTCGGACGGCCGCGCCCGCGCAGGTACTCCTGGAACGAGGCGGCCTGTTCGCGCTTCCACCCGATCTGCGCGGCGTGGAGCGCAGCGGGGGAGTGGGCGGCGATGTCGGGATGGACCGCGGCGATCGCGAGGGCGATCCGGACGGCCGCCTCGGCGTCGGCGAGGGCCTCGTGCGCCTGGGAGAGCTCGACGCCCCAGTTCTGGGACACCGCGGTGAGCGTGCGCGGCCCCCTGCGGAACTGCTGGGCCCGCTTGTCGAGGACGAAGGTGTCGATGACGGGCGGGCAGACGGCGCGGGCGTCGGGCTCGGCACCGGCGCGCTCGGCCTCGTACTGGAGGATCGTGAGGTCGTAGACGACGTTGTGGCCGACGAGCATACCGCCGGCTCCGCGGATGGCGGCGACCTTCGCGAGGATCTCCGGCACCGCTTCGGCGACCGGCCGACCGTGGGCGCGGACGTGCTCGGGGGTGATGCCGTGGATGCGGACCGAGGCGGCCGGGATCTCCACGCCGGGATCGACGAGCCAGGTCAACCGTTCGACCGGGTCGCCGCCCGCGAATCGGACGAGCGCGGCGCTGACGATGCGCGCGGTGTGCGGATCCGTCCCCGTGGTCTCGAGGTCGAATCCCCACAGGGGGGCCTCGGTCCAGACCTCCCCGGCGGACTGCTCCCCGGTATGGGCGGCGGCCGGGACACCTGCGGGTGGGGCGACGTCTGCCGGCGGGGCACCGAGCGCGGCGAGCAGGCGCTCGGCGCTCTGCGTCAGACCGTGGCGGGCGGCGAGCTCGCGCAGGGCGACGGGATCCGGATCACCGCCAGCGGCCTCGACGAACCCGGCCACCGGGAGATCCTCCCGGCATGTCATCACCGTGTGGTTGGCCTCGACCGCGGCGCGGTGCTCGAGGATCGCCGCGGCGCGACGCGGGGACAGCCCGTGGGCCCGCTCGCCGGCTTCGGCGGCGGCGAAGATCCCCGGCAGGTCGCCGTAGCCGGAGAGCAGGGCGGCCGCGGTCTTCTCCCCGATGCCCGGCACCCCGACGAGCCCGTCGGAGGGGTCGCCGCGCAGCGCGGCGAGCGCCCGGTACTGCGCGCCGTCGACGACGCCGTAGGACCCGGGCAGGTCGGCGATGCGCAGCGTGTCCCAGACGCCGGCCTTCTTGGGCCTCATGACCACGAGATCGCGGCCCGGGGCGAGGAGGGAGAGGAGATCCCGGTCGGAGGACACGATGACGACGGATTCGTGCGCAGCGGCGGCGATCGAGGCGATGACGTCGTCGGCCTCGGTGCCGGGCACCTCGGCCACGGGGATCCCGGCGGCGGCGAGGAGGGCGGTGATGAGGGGGAGCTGGACGGCGAGGTCCGGCGGGGTCTCCGTGCCGGCGGCGTCGTCGGTGACGCGCTGCGCCTTGTACTCCGGGACGACGGCGGTGCGGAACGCCGGTCGCCAGTCCGCGTCCATCGCCGCGACGATGCGGGTGGAGCCGGTGAGCTCGACGAGGGAGGCGAGTGTCTGGGTCATCCCGCGGGCGGCGTTGATCGGCATCCCGGCGGGGTCGCGGAGCGAATCCGGGAGGGCGTGGAACGCCCGGTAGTACAGCGTCGGGGTGTCGAGGACGACGAGCGGTTGAGTCACGGTGTCACCCTACAACGGCCCTCGGACACGGGTCCGGGGGAGCATCGCGCCCCGCCCGCCGTGGCAGAATGACCGGGTGACTTCCAGGACAGTTCTGCATCACGGCGACGTCTACAGCAGCGCCGATCCCTTCGCCACCGCCATCGCCTTCGAGGGCGACACCGTGACCTGGGTGGGGTCCGATGAGGCCGCCGCCGAGCTCGGCGGGAACCAGGTCGACCTCGCCGAGGACTTCGTGACCCCGGGGTTCGTCAGCGCCGGGGTGGACCTCCGGGACGTCGAGGTGTCGCCCGCGGAGCTCCTGGCCGCCGGCATCACCACCGCGCACGTCGTGGGGGAGAGCACGACGGTGGAGAACTTCGCCGCCGCCGCGCCCCCGGGGCTCGACATCGTCGCCTACCCGCTCGGGCGCACCGACGCGACCGGCGCGGTGGGCATCGCCGAGCTCGACCCGCAGCACCTGCCGGAGCACCCGCAGTTCGCGCTCGTCGACTCCCCGGAGCAGCTCCGGACCGCCCTCGAGCTGTTCCAGGATCCCGTGGTGCGCACCCACGCGCAGCGCCACGGCTACCGGCTGCTCGTCGGCTGCCCCGTCCCTGCCTCAGGTGTGGAGAAGCTCGCCGGTCACGGCATCCCGGTCACCCTCGACCCGACCCGCCACGAGCAGCCGCTCGGCACCATGCTCTCCGCCGGAGTGCAGCTGAGCTTCGCCCTCGATCCCGCATCCCCCTGGCGCTCGCTCAGCGCAGCGGTGTACGGCGCGGCCGACGGCATCTCCGCACGCGCCGCATTCAACTGCGCGACCCGGTTCGGGCTGCGTGCGCTCGGTCGGTTCGAGGCCGGCGTGCTCGCCCCCGGCGCGCTGGCGACTGCGGTGCGCTGGGAGGTCGACGGGCTCGCGGTGCAGGTCGCCGACGAGCGGGTGGCGGCGTGGAGCACCGATCCGCGCTCCGGTACCCCGGGGCTGCCCGATCTGACCGATCCGGAATCGCTGCCCCGGCTGCGCACGGTGTGGGTGCGCGGCACCGAGGTGTGACCGCTTAGCCGAGCGGCGCGGCGCGGACATGCGCGACACGCCGGGAGTGCTGAGATTCTTCGACCTGTTTTCTGCTCCCGCAACCCGCTGTTCACCTGGGCGGATAGGCATCGTCCCAGGTCAGAGCGATTTTGCGGAACCCTGCTCGGCGGGTAGGTTCGACTCTGACGCTCCCGTTGCGGGAGCGCGACCCGGTTCCCGCCGGCATTAGAAAACGTGGGCCTCTCGGTTCCACGGTCCGAAGTCGGTGGGGCCGGGTCCATCGATTCACGCCGGAGTGCCTCACCGGCCCACCCGCCGGTGTCCTCTAGGGTGGGGGAGTGCCTATGAAGACCCTCATCGTCATCCCCACGTACAACGAGCGGGATTCTCTCCCGCACACCATCGAGTCGATCCGCACCTGGGTGCCCGCGGCCGAGATCCTCGTCGTCGACGACGCCTCGCCGGACGGCACGGGGGAGTGGGCGGACGAGGCCGCGGCGGCCGATCCGCGCATCTCCGTGCTCCATCGCACTGCGAAGAACGGCCTCGGTGCCGCGTATGTCGCCGGCTTCACCTGGGCCCTCGAGCGCGACTACGCGGTGATCTGCGAGATGGACGCCGACGGCTCGCACCGCGGCCGCGACCTGCCGCAGCTGCTCGCGGCGATCGAGGGCGGCGCGGATCTCGTGATCGGCTCCCGCTGGATCCCCGGGGGAGCGGTGGTCAACTGGCCGCGCAACCGCCACCTGCTGTCCCGCGGGGCGAACCTCTACGTCAACGCGGCGATGGGTCTCGGGGTCGGTGACGCGACCGCCGGCTTCCGCGCGTACCGGCGGGAGGCACTTGCGGCGATCGCGCTCGACGACATCGAGTCCCAGGGCTACTGCTTCCAGATCGATATGACGAAGCGGGTGGACGAGGCCGGCTTCCGGATCGCCGAGGTGCCGATCACCTTCGTCGAGCGCGAGCTCGGGGAGTCGAAGATGCACGGCGGAATCATCTCCGAGGCGATGACAAACGTCGCCCGCTGGGGCCTCGAGCGCCGCGGGCGTCAGGTCCGGCGCCTGCTCCGTCGCTGACGCGACATCGGGCGGCGGTCGGCGACCACCACTGAATGCGACGATCCCTGAATGCAGCGATCCCGCCGAGTCCTCTCGGCGGGATCGTGCGCTTTCAGGGGGTCAGCTCTGCAGCGGGGCCTCTCCACGCCGCACTGCCAGCCGCTCGTCGAGCAGCACCTGGAGCTCTTCGAAGGAGCGGCGCTCGAGGAGCATGTCCCAGTGGGTGCGGACGTGCTTCTCCGGCTCCGCCTCGGGCTCCTCGCCGCCCACCCGCATGCCGATGCCGTGGGTTCCCGAGTCCCAGGTCGCGGGCACATCGGCCTCGACGGAGAACGGGACGGTGAAGGTGTGCCCGTCCTCGCAGGCGTACTCGACGACCTGACGCGGCGCCGGCTCGACGCCGACGTCCGATTCGAGGCTCCGCGAGCCCAACTGGGTCCCGCGCAGGCTGCGCTCACTCATTCCTGGTCCACCTTCCGGTCGTGCACGATCGAACAATCCAGTCCAACAGTCTACCGGGCGCTTTCATTCCTCAGGAACGAGGATTCCCCGGCGACGGCGGATCACCCGCAGGCAGGTGATTCCCGAGCACGGCGAGTGCCCGGGCCGGGTGATCGGTGACGATGCCGTCGACCCCGAGCGCGGCGAGCTCGCGCATGTGCGCGGGTTCGTTGACGGTCCAGACGTGGACGAGGAGCCCGGCGGCATGAGCACGGTCGACGAAGCGGCGCGTCACGACGGTGATGCCGGACCGCCGGTGCGGTACCTGGAAGGCATCAAGGTCCGGATCGAACCGGTGGGCGGCCCGGCGGCCCGCGAGCAGGAACGCGGCGACCTCGGCGGTGCCCGCGGAGCTGCGCACGCCCGGAAGCGCGGCACGCAGCCGGGCGAGCCGGCGGGTGGAGAACGACGCGAGGCGGATCCGGTAGCCGATGTCCATCGCGCGGATCAGGCGCACGGTGGAGGCGGTGGACCGGTCGGCCTTGACGTCGATGTTGAAGGACACGCCCGGGAGCTCCTCGAGCACGTCCGCCAGGCGGGGGAGTCGACCGCCGCCGGTGAGCTCGATCCGATCGAGGGTCCGGGCGTCGAGGTCGCCGAGGCGTTCGGGGCGGCCGGCGAGGCGAGCGAGGTCGGGATCGTGGACGGCGTAGAGGACCCCGTCGCGGGAGGCGTGCACGTCCGTCTCGATCCAGTCGAGCCCGAGGTCCGCGCAGCGTCGGAAGCCCTCGATGGTGTTCTCCGCGGCGTCGTCCCACAGTCCGCCGCGGTGGGCGATCGTCTCCGGTCCGGTCATCGCACCCACAGTAGCCGAGCGTCGACCCGCGGGCCCGCCGGTCCACCGGCGCCCGCCTGAGGATCGCCTGTGTGGGTGCGACGAAGCGCTCCCTGACGTTGACCACGGCGGCCGTGACCGGGGACAATCGGCGTATGAGCGATCATCGTGAACCCGTGGAACCGACCGAAGTGTACGACTCGACCCATCGCAGCGCCTCGGATCGCATCCGGGCCGCGGCGGACCAGGTGATCTCCGGCGGCGTGCGCGCCGCCGATGCCGCACGGCTGCGGGCGGAGTCCGCCCGCAGCGGCGTGCGCGACTTCGCCGATCAGCCCGTCGATCGGGTCCGCTCCTACTCCGAGCGCGCCCGTACGGAGAGCGCTCGGATCGGCGACCGGGCGAAGTCCCAGGCCCACCGCGCCGCCGCCCCCGGTGGACCGGTGGACTGGACCGAGACGAAGATCAACGGCCTCATCGCCGGCATCGGCACGCGCCTCTCCGACGCGGTGCGCACCGGCAAGGTCGACCGCGTGTTCCAGGTCGCGCAGGAGGGTGTCACGAAGGGCGCCGGACAGGCCCGCCGCCTGCTCCGCCGCTGACGGACCCAGCACCACCCGCCGGGCATTCAGTCGGCGGAGACGACGAAGGCCCCGATCATCCGATCGGGGCCTTCGTGCGTGCGGTCACTCGCCGCTGTCGATGTCCGGGGTGCGGCTGCCGAGCTGGCTGTCCATGCGGAGCAGTCCGGAGCCGTCGTCGCCGACGATGGTGAGGCGCCCGACGATCTCGCCGACGCTCGCCTCCTCCTCGAGCTGCTCGTCGACGAACCAGTTGAGCAGCGGCAGGATGTCGATGTCGCCCTCGGCCTGGGCGGTGCGGTAGAGCTCACGGATCGCCTCGGAGACCTTCTCCTCGTGGGCGAGAGCGGCCTCGAAGAGCTGCACCGGCGTGCGGCCGGAGAAGCTCGGCGCCTCGATGGTGCCGATCTGCGGGGCGGATCCGCGGTCGAGGGAGTGGGAGATGAACTTGGCAGCGTGGACCTGCTCCTCCTCGGCCTGGGCGCGCATCCACGAGCTCATGCCGGTGAGATCCTGGTTGTCGAGCTCGATGGCGAGCTGGAGGTAGACGATCGACGCGGTGAGCTCGAGGGTGACCTGGTCGCTGAGGGCGCGGGCCATGGTGTCGGACAGACGCATGGAGGCTTCCTTTCGGGTCCGGAACGGTGGAGCATGACGCGAGTCACGCTGTGCTCACATCGTAGTCCTGCAAGGGGAGCGCGGCATGTGTGGATAGGCTGACCTCAGCCTGGGGCCCGGATGAGCAGGCGTTGCGGGCTCCCGTTGCCATAGAAGATGTCGGAACTTCTCCGTCAGATGAGTCGGAACGTCACCCCGCACAGTTCACTATGGCGGTCACTGCGTGCGTACCGTGTCGACGACGATCGCCAGGGCGAGCAAGAGGTAGACAGCCCCGGCGAACTGGTGAAGATGGCGGCTGGCACGTCGATTCTGTGCGAAGCGGGCGGCGAAAGCGCCCGCCAGGAGGCCGATTGCCCCGTACAGCAGAACCTCGGTGGCGACGTTGACCGCGCCCAACATCGCGAGCTGCAGTTCTGGGCTCTCCGCTCTGCCGATGAACTGGGGGAGGACGGCGACGAAGAACAGGATGAGCTTGGGGTTGGTCAGGCTGATGATCACGCCCCGCACGTACCACCGGCCGGCGCGCACCTGATCGATGTCGGTGCTCCCTCGACGCGCGTCGCGCAGGCTCGTCCAGGCCATCCACACCAGAAAGGCCGCCCCGCCCAGTCGCACGGCGTCCAGGACTGCAGGGTTGGCCTGCATGAGCCTGGCCAACCCGAGGACCACCGCGGCGGCGTAGACGCTCATCCCGGTTCCGATCCCGAGGATGGCGCGGGCGGCTGCCCGCCGGCCCCCTTGCAGGCCCACGGCGATCATGTAGGTCATGTCCGGCCCGGGTGGTGCCAAGAAGGCTAGGATCACCCCGACGAAGGCGGGGAGGACCAGCAGGTCAACCACGGGCTTGCCCGTCTATCAGGATGGCCCAGGTGGCAATCGATGCGGGGGACCAAACCGTTGGCTGCCGGGTTGCCGTGAGGTGCGAGCGACAGAAGGCGGGCAGGGGCATGTTCACTCCGCTCGATAGGAACCGTCATGGGTAGTTCTAACAGCCGGTCGCCGTCCGTGCAACCAGCAATGTCGGTTCCGAATTGGTAGACTCGCAGTCATGTCGGCGACCAGATACCCGCCGTTCCGCCCGGGAACGGAACTGGCGATGTGCTTCACCGGAACACTCACCGAGCGTCACGGGGACCGCGTGGAACGCATTCCCGTGCCGTCGCGCCTTGCAGACTGGTTCATCGCCAACGGTCTTGACGTGGTGGCCTGCAGTGAGGCCGATCTTGACCGTGCTCGCGAGCTGCGCGAGGCCGTCCACGTATGCGGCACAGCGGCGGCACGGGGTGAGCCGCTTCCGCCTGAGGCTCGCGAGGTCATCAACATGGCCAGCATCAACGGGTCCGCTTCAGCTCTCCTCACTACGGAGGGTGGCCTTGGTTGGCAGTTGGGACCCGGGGGCCCAGTGGCCGGCGCCCTGGGGGTCGTAGCGCTGAGCGCGATCGGCATCATCTCCGGAGCGCGCGACGGCAGGCTCGCACTCTGCGCATCCCCGACGTGCCGGGCGGCCTTCTTCGACACCAGCCGCAGCCGGACCCGAAAATGGTGCGACATGAACACCTGCGGCAACCGCGAGAAGAAGGCACGTTTTCTGGCCAACAGGCGAAGCGCCGGCGGTTCGTCCCGCGACACGTGATCGGCAGGATCCTCCCGGGTTGAAATGATGGGATGGTGAGCTCGACCGGTCCGGGGCCCACCCCGCGGGTGCGGTTCAATGAGTCGACCTCGGGTGGTCGTTCGGGCCGTTGTGCTCGCTCCGGTGATCTCCTCGGCCCGCTCGGCGAGCATGTTCGCGTCGTTGATCCCCGTGGACACGGCCCGATTCGCGGAGCAGAGGCATCGGCCGATCTCGCAGGTGGCGTGGGCGCTGGAGTTCAACGAACGCCGGGACGGCGTTGCTCTCCCGCAAAGCCGATAATATACATTATGTTAACTACGGGCGGAAGAGGGGAAGAGGGCGGGAACGGCGCAGACGTACCCCCTCCCGGTTCCGCACGTCTGCGCCGGCCCCGCTCCCCGTTCAGCTGAACTGCGAGAAGTCGGGCTTGCGCTTCTCCGCGAAGGCGGTGAACGCCTCCTTGGCCTCCGGGCTCGTCAGACGTGCGGCGAACTCCTCACCCTCGACGCGCATGTGCTCGGTGATCGCCGTGGTGTCGCGCATGAGCTGCTTCGTCGCGCGGACCGCGCCGAGCGGCAGCTGGGCGATCCGGGCGGCGACGGCCTCGATCGTGGGCACGAGCTCGGCGGCGGGAACCGCTGTCGTGGCGAGTCCCCATTCCACAGCCGTGTCGCCTCTCACGGTCTCCCCCAGCGCGAGCATGCTGAATGCGCGCAGGTGGCCGATCCGGGCCGGCAGGAGCATGCTCGAGGCGGCCTCCGGGACCAGTCCCAGGCTGACGAACGGCGTCGAGAGCTTCGCGTCCTCGGCGATGGCGACGTAGTCGCAGTGGAGCAGCAACGTCGTCCCCACGCCGACCGCCCGACCCTGGACGGCGGCGAGCAGCGGCTTGGGGAACTCCGCGATCGCGCGGACGAACCGGCGCACGTGGCGTGGTCCGCTGTCCGGCGTGCTCGCGGCGAACTCGCCGACGTCGTTGCCCGCGGTGAACATGTCCCCCTCACCCCGGATGACGACGACGCGGACCGCAGGATCGTCCTGGGCCGCCTCGAGAGCGTCCGCAAGGATTCCGTACATCTCGTTCGTCAGCGCGTTCTTCTTCTCGGCGCGGTCCATGACGAGCGTGAGGACGCCGTCGGATCGCTCCGTTCGGATGCTGCTGTGCTGCGTGCTGTCATTCATCGTTCTTCTCTCCTGGTGAGAATCGGGTAGTCACGGTTTCCAGCCAGCGCTCGACGAGGGCGAGCTCGCTCGCGTCGAAGCCCTCGCACAGCCGGTCGTTGATGGTGCGGGCGGTCCGGACCGCCTCGGCCCGGGCGGTCCGGCCCTCCGCGGTGAGGACGATTGTCGCGGCGCGCCCGTCGTGCGGGTCGGGACGGCGTTCGACGAGTCCGTCCCGGCTCATCCGGTCGAGCAGACCGGACAGCGCGGAGGGGCTGAGCCGCAGCTGCGCGCGCAGCTCTTTCGTCGGTCGCCCCGAATCGTCGTCCCCGACGGCGAAGAGGATGCCGGCCCGGGCGGAGTTCTGTTTCCCCGCATCGTCGTGGAGGGCGGCCTGGAGCGAGCGTTGCGCGAGGTTGAGCAGATAGATGAAACGGGGCTTCCGCTCAGGGGCGGGCGCGGATCCCGCGAATTCATTTCGCATACGAACAATACTAGGTCACATACGAAGCATCTGTCGAGCGTCGGGTCCATCATTCCGTCACCGCTGTGACGCGAGCACAGTGGTGCTCGGTCATGGACGGTGAGCCCGCACCTCCCGCCACCTGACTGCAGGCCGAGGTCGGGCCGCCTCTCCCCCAGCTTCTCGAGGACCTCGGCCTGCGGGTGGTGCACAGCGCGTGAATGACAGAGCCCGCCCGTCCGGAGAGGACGAGCGGGCACTGGAAGGTTCGGATCCGATCAGCGGTCGGTCGAGCGACGCGAGGACTTCTGGTCGGCCGTCGGCAATACGACGATCGCGAGCAGGGGCAGCACCAGCATCCCGCCGATGATGGCCATCGAGAGCAGCACATCGATCATGTCTTTCACCTCCCACCGAGTCGTCGTGGACAATCCTAACCCGAGGTCAGGACTGCTCCGCACCCGCGTCCGGGCGCGTCGGCACCGCACATCCGTCCGGCCCGCACGCGGCGGCATCGGGCTCCCCCAGCGGCGTCAGTCCGACCTGCGGATGCACCTCCGCCCACACCTGCTCGAGTGCCTGGGTGAAGACCTCGGCCGGCTGAGCGCCGGACACCCCGTACTTCTGCTCGAAGACGAAGAACGGCACCCCGGAAACGCCGATCTGCTGGGCCGCGGCGAGGTCGGCCTGCACCGCGCGCACCACCGTGGGGTCGGTGAGTCCGGCGCGCACCGCGCCGGCGTCGAGGCGCTGCGCCGCCCCGATCCGCACGAGCACGTCCGCATCCGCGATGACCTCGCCGTCGCGGAAGTGCGCGTCGAACAGCGCGTCCTCCACTGCCCCGATGTCCGCACCCGTGGCCTCCGCATATTTGAGCAGCGCGTGCGCGGCGAGCGAGGACGAGGGCACCACGGAATCGAAGTCGAAGTCGAGCCCCTCCCCCGCACCGGCCCGCGCGATCTGCTGCGTCATCGCCTCGACCTGGGCGCGCGGCATGCCCTTGCGCTCGATGAGGTATTCGACCTCGGTACCGTCGTAGCGCACCGGCAGGTCCGGATCGAGGATGAAGGCGTGCCACGCGACCTCGACCTCGTCGCGGTGCGCGAACCGCGCCAGCGCCGATTCGAAGCGGGCCTTGCCGATCCGGCACCACGGGCAGGCGATGTCGGACCAGATGTCGATGCGGATGGTCATGGCGAGGCTCCTCGGGACGGAGGGTCGATGGGCGGTGGAGGAACGGACGGCTGTGGCGGTGGCGGCCGCCCCGGTCCTGCGGGTCCCGGCGGGTCGGACCGGGTGGGCACGGCACCGGCCGGGTGGAGTCCTGCGGGATCGTCCCGCCGGTACGTCAGGCGCCGGAGCAGCGCCTCGGCCGGCCCCCGCCGGCCGCGGGATTCGAGCACTCCGGCGATGACGAGCGAGAGCACCCAGACCGCGACCGCCAGTGCGTAGGCCCCTGCGGTGCCCATCCACTCCCCCATGCCGAATCCCCAGGCCGCCAGCAGCGGAGCGAAGATCAGCGACTGGAGCAGATAGAAGCTCAGCGAGCGCTTGCCGACGGCCGCGACCGCGCGCAGCGGCGACCTGACGCGGGAGCGCAGTCGCAGCGCGAGCAGACCGAACAGCGCGGCGTAGCCGACCCCGCCGGCCATGCCGGTGAGGGTGACGAGCCCCATGGTGCCCCACCACGCTGCGTCCGCCAGCGGCAGGAGGCCGAGGTACGACAGTGCCTGGGGCACGGCGCCGAGGACTCCGATGAGGATCCCCCACAGCGCGGTGCGGCCGAGCAGACGGCGGTGGCGCTCCGAGTCCTCGAGGAAGCGGTGGCGGGCGGCGAACCACCCGAGGAGGATGCAGGCGGGCACCACGAGGCCGAGGAGCTGACCGAACAGGCCGAGGGCGAAGAACAGCACCCGGGCGCCCACCGAGACGAGGTAGTTCCCGTCCCCGCTGAGCATGCCGCGCTGGCTGCCGACGGTGAAGCCGGTATCGCCCGCGAGCTCCTCGGCGGACATGCCGGTGGCCTGCGGCAGCACCCACGAGACCATCACCGCGCCGAACAGGCTGAAGAGCGCGCTGACGGCGAGCATCGCGACGACCACCCAGACGAGGATCTTCAGGGTCCGGTCGGCGCGTCGGAAGAACAGCGCAGCGAGGATGAGGCCGGCGAGTCCGTAGGCGCCGAGGATGTCACCGGCGAACAGGAGTGCGGCGTGGACGAACCCGAAGGCGATCATCCACCAGTGGCGCCGTGCGAGCATCCGCCGGACCACCGGCTCGGGGATCCCGCGCGCCGCGCGCGAGGTCGCGAACTGCACCATCCCGTAGCCGAACAGGAAGGCGAACATCGGATAGACGCGGGCGTCGACGAAGAGGATCGCGAGTGTGGAGAGCGCCCGGTCGAGCACGGTGCCGTCGGTCGGGTGCACGACCGCGGGGTGTTCGTCGCCGCCGTAGAGGAACCACGACACATTGGCGATCGCGATGAACAGGAGCATGACCCCGCGGGCGAGGTCGGGGGCGAGAGCGCGCGGACCCGGTCCGCGGTGCGGCGTGTGCGGCGCGGGACCGGCCGCAGGAGCCGGGCCGGCCGGGCCCCGGCGGGGTTCGGGCGTGTGCATGCGATCGATGCCTTCGGGCGGGGATCGCCGAACGGGGCGGGTGCCGTCGGCGGGGCACTTCGCAGTCTAGCGGGATCCGCGGACTCAGCCGAGGAGCCGGAACCCGAGGCCGAGGACGAGCGGCAGGGTGACCATCGACAGAAGCGTCTGCACGGCGATGAGGGCGGCCATGAGCCGGGCGTTCCCGCCGAGCTGCCGGGCCATGACGTACGCGCTCGGCGCGGTCGCGATCGCCTGGAACACGAGGCCCACGCGAGCCGCCTCGCCGGTGACGCCGAAGGCGAGGAGCGCGGCGACGGTCACCGCCGGCAGGACGAGGAGCTTGACCGCGGCGGCGACGACCAGGCCGACCCCGTGCTCGCCGATCGAGATCGCACGCATCCCCGCGCCGACGCACAGCAGGCCGACCGGCAGGGCCGCGGCCGACAGCGGGTCGAGCACCTCGAGCGCGAGCCCGGGCAGTTCGACGGGGAGCAGGTTGACGACGATCCCGAGCGCGCAGCCGAGCACGAGCGGATTGAGGACCACCGTGCGCAGGAGCGAGAGCCACGAGTGCTTGTCGACGAGGAAGAGCTCGAAGGCGAGCGAGGACAGGACGTTGACGAGGGGGACGAGGATCGCGCCGATGATCGCCGCGAGCGCGAGCCCGGTGTCGGCGAACAGCGCCGCGGACAGGGACAGGCCGATGTAGGTGTTGAAGCGGATGCCGCCCTGGAACACCGAGGTGAACGCCGGGGCGTCGGCCGCGACGAGCCGGTGGACCAGGCACAGGACGCCCGCTGCGCCGAGCGTCGGCAGCACGAGGCCGAGTGCGAGCGGGCCGAGGTCGAAGGCGGCGATGTCGACGGTGGCGACGTTGCGGAACAGCAGGGTCGGCAGGAGGGCGAAGTAGGCGAGCTTCTCCGCGCCCGCCCAGAATTCCGCGGAGGAGAACAGCGGGGTGCGCCGCAATCCGAAGCCCAGGGCGATGAGAGCCGCCACCGGCACGAGCGCGGTGACGATGTCGGCGAATCCCATGGACCTCACTCTAGGAGATCGGCCGTGCTGCAGAACCTGCGGGCGCGGAGTCGGCGGTTCTCGGGAATGATCTCGGACTTGAGTGTGTTCGACTCAATGTAAGGCTTCACCGCACATCTGAAAGGACATGCACATGGCCACCAAGTTCGATCCGATCCGCGATCTCGACCGCTTCTTCTCCGAGGTCACCCGCACCCCCAACACCGCCGCGCTGCCGATGGACCTCTACCGTGAGGGCGAGGTGTTCGTCGCCCGCATCGACATGCCCGGCGTCGACCCGGCGAGCATCGATGTCGACGTGCAGGACCGCACGCTGACCGTGCGCGCCGAGCGCACCGCGAACACGAGCACCCAGGACATCAAGTGGCTCACCCGTGAGCGTCCCACCGGGACCTTCGCCCGTCAGCTCACCCTGGGCAACCGGATCGCCCTCGACCAGATCTCGGCGGACTACACCGACGGTGTGCTCCTGCTGACGATCCCGGTCGCGGAGGAGGCGCGGCCGCGCAAGATCTCGGTCGCCCACAACCAGGGCACCGACCGCAGCACCACGGTCACCACGGACCTGGGCACCTCGACCGGCACCGACTCCGGCACCTCGGGCACCGGCACCTCGGTCTGAGGATCCTCGGGGCGTCCCTCGCCCCGGTGACAGCGGAACCGGCCGGGACATCGCATCACGCGATGTCCCGGCCGGTTCTTCCATGTCCGGGCGTCGGCCGGCGCCTCACTCCATCGAGAGCACGATCTTGCCGAAGCGGAGGTTCGAGTCGAGCTGGGAGTGCGCCTCGGCGACCTCGTCGAGCGGGTAGACGGAGTCGATGACGGGATCGATGTCCCCGTCGGACACCATCTCGAGGAACCCGGCGAAGTCCCGCGGGGACCCCATCGCGGTGCCGAGGATCCGCTTGTGCTGGAGGTAGAGGGTACGGATGTCGAAGTCGGAGACGATGCCGCTGTCACCGGTCCCGCCCATCGACAGCACCGCTCCCCCGCGCCGCAGCAGCAGCACGGACTCCTGGAGCGTCGATCCCACCGAGTCGAGGACGAGGTCGGCCTCTCCGATCTCGTCGCGCAGCCGCAGCTCCCAGTCCGGGACGGTGTAGTCGACGCCGACCGCAGCGCCCATCTCCTCGGCGAGCCGGAGCTTGTCCTCGCTCGAGGACGTCACCGCGACGCGCGCGCCGGCCTTGACGGCGAGCTGGAGGGCGATGAGCGACACGCCCGACCCGGCGCCGAGGATGACGAGGGTCTGGCCGCGCCGCAGCCGCCCGACGGTGAACAGCGCCCGGTATGCGGTGAGGCCGGACAGCGACAGCGCGCCGGCCTCCGCCCAGGCGAGGTGGCGCGGTTTGGGGAACAGGCAGGCCTCGTCGACCGCGATGAGCTCCGCGTAGGTGCCGCCGTCGGGCCCGCCGCCGAGCACCGCGTAATCCGGTCCGGGGCAGGCGTCGTCGTCGCCCCAGCGCAGGGACGGCAGGATGATGACCTCCTCCCCCGTGTCACGGCGGATGCCGGCGCCGTCGGAGCCGAGGATCACCGGCAGGTGCGGTCGGTAGCCGGGGCCGATCCCGCCACGGATGAGCGCGTCGCGGCGGTTGATGCCCGCGGTCCGCAGCTCGACGAGGACCTGACCGGCCTTCGGTTCGGGGTCCGGGATCCCGGTGCATCCGAGGACCTCCGGTCCGCCGTGCTCTGTCAGCAGGACTCCGCGCATTCTCGTGTCTCCTCCTCAGTCGATTCCGTTCCTCATCCTCCCACGGATGGTTCTGCCCTCATGCGGATCCGGCGTCGGTGAGACGCTGTGCGCGATAGCTGAGACAGAGGTACGGGAGGTCGAGGCGGGTGCCGAGTGCCACGGGGTGCTCCTCGGCGAAGTAGTCGCGGAGGTTGGCCTCGACGCGCTTGCGGATGTGCCGCGGCGAGCGCAGCCAGTAGGAGCGGGTGGCGGCGAGGTCGACGATGTCGTCGACGCCCACCGGGGTGCTGAACTCGTCGAGGCGCGCCTCGACACGACCGAACCCCGGTCCGAGCTCAGGGCGCCAGTGCGGGCGGTAGACGTCGCCGGCGTGCATGATGCGGCTCAGCCGCAGCACCCAGTCGACGCGCACATCGAGCTGGTTGAGCACGATCCACAGCACTCCGCCCGGGCGGAGGACGCGGGCGATCTCCGCGGCTGAGCGCTCCGGGTCGAGCCAATGCCAGGCCTGGGCGACGGTGACGAGGTCGACGCTGCCGTCGGCCAGCGGGATCGACTCCCCAGTGCCGAGGATCCCGCGGGCCGGGTTGCGGGCGAGCGCCTGGCCGTCGGGGTCGACGGCGACGACCTCGAGGCCGCGCTCGAGCAGCGGGCGCGTGAGCTTTCCGGTGCCGGCGGCGAGGTCGAGCACCGCTCCCCCGTCCGCCGCGATCGCATCGACGAGCGCGTCCGGGTAGCCGGGACGCACCGCGTCGTAGACGTCCGCGGCCGTGCCGAAGCACCTGCCGTGCGCCTCGCGGCCGGCGGCAGGCATGCGCGGGCCGGCCAATCAGACCTGCTCCGCGAGGAGGAACTCCGCTCCGGTGTCGGCGCACACGTGCTGCAGCTGACCGACGAGGGTGTCGGCCAGCGGGATCCCGTGGGCGGATCGCTCGGCGCGGATCCTGGTCTCGGGGTCGCCGGCGACCTGCACGGGATGCGCCGGGTCGACGGGCTCGAGCCCGCGCAGGGTGTCGCGCAGCTCCTTCGCGTAGTCGGCGGCCACGCCCGGGTTGATGAGCTCGGTGTCGATCGCGAGGAAGAAGTAGCCGACGTCGTGGAACCCGGCCTTGCTGCCGGGCTGGTCGGCGCCCGGGATCGCGGCGGACAGGAGCTGGATCATCGTGGCCAGCGCGTAGCCCTTGTGGCCGCCGGACAGGGTGCCGCGCCCGCCGATCGGCACGAGGCCGTGGCGGTCGTCGTGGCTGCACAGACCGGCGTACGCGGCCCCGGCGTCGGTCTCGACCTCGCCTGCGTCGTCGACGACCCACTCCGCGGGCAGCGGCTCGCCCTTGAGCCCGTAGACCTTGACCTTGTTGAGGGGGACGACGGAGGAGGCCATGTCGATGACGATCGGCTCCTCCCCGGTGACGGGGGCGGCGAAGGCGAGCGGATTCGTGCCCATGAGCGGGTGGCGGGAGCCGGTGGGGGTCTGCAGGGCCTCCCGGGTCGAGCACAGGGCCATGCCCATGAGCCCCTCCTCGGCGGCCATCCGCGCGTAGTAGCCGGCGGCGCCGAAGTGGTTGGCGTTGCCCACCGAGCCGAGCCCGATGCCCATCTCCTTGGCCTTCGCGATCGCCTCGCGCATGCCGAGGTGCGCCGCGGTGTGGCCGAACCCCCGGTGCCCATCGATGAGGCTGAAGGCCCCGGCGCTGCGGGTCACCTCGGGCACGGCGTCCGGGTCGGTGGTGCCGGCGGCGATCTCCCGGTGGTAGATCGGCAGCATCGAGATGCCGTGGGAGTCGACCCCGGAGAGGTCGGTGGCGAACATGACGTCGGTGCACACGGTGCGGGTGGCGTCGTCGACGCCGAAGCCGGCCATGATGGCATCGATCTGGGAACGGGTCGAGTCCGGTGTGTATCGTTTCATGTGCCCATCATGGCACCCGCGCGGCGTCCACGATGTACTCGACGAGCACTCCGCGGTGGTCCGATCCCGGGATGTCGAGGATCCAGCCGCGGTGTGCGGTGAAGCGCTGCGGATCGAACAGCTGGTGGTCGATCGCGGCGCCGAGCCCGCGCGGCCACTCCCGGTCGCCGACGGTCTGCGGCCAGGTGCCCACGGCCCCCATGCCGAGTGCGGTGGCCGCATCGGTGCAATCGGTGTGTCCGGTCAGGGTCCGGTGGTCCGGGGTGGCGTTGAAGTCCCCGACGACGAGGGTGCCGGCCCCGGTCGTGCAGAGCTTCGCTGATTCCGACACCGAGCGCCACCAGTTGAACTGGCGGATACTGCGGTCGATCGGCGCATAGGTGTGGACCGCGTAGATGTCCCCCACATTCGTGCGCGCACCGACCGCGGCGAAGGGCAGCGGTCCTCCATCGATCTCCTCCGGCTCGAGCGCCGGGTTGACGAGGAGGATCGTCGCCGCGGTGTCGACCCCGGAGCGGATCGACACCGCCGCCACCTCATACTCCGCTGACAGTCCGGTGCGCTCGAGGACCGCTTCGACGATGGCCGGTGAGGTCTCCTGGAGGGCGATGACGTCGGCCTGCGCGGCGGCCGCTTCCCGGAGCAGATCCTCGTAGCCGGCGTTGCCGATGAGGACGTTCGCGGTGAGCACGGTGAGCCGGGACCCCGGGGCCGACCCAGGGGCGGCCGCCGGGGCGAACGGCTGGGTCTCCGCCGCGGGCACGCCCGGGTCGGAATATCCTCGGCCGAGCAGGATCCCGCCGCTGGCGAGCACGAGGACGGCGCCGAACCCGAGGAACCCGGTGAGGAACGGCCGCGACCGGCGGGAGAGCAGGCCGCCTGCGGCAACGAGGAGGATCCCGAGCGCGGCGAGCGTGACGAGGCCGCGCAGGGCACTGAGATGCACCGCGCCGCTGAGGGTGTGCAGCCCGAGCGCGTCGGGGAACAGGGCGACGAGGCCGAGCCCGACGGCGAGCAGCGCACCGAGCAGGACCGGGCGGAGGCGGGTCTCGGGGTCAGGGGTCACCGCACTAGGATATGAGCGGAAGGCCTCATCGACCCCGGGAAGGGCGGCTTCGCATGGCACTGGAAGATCTCTCGCAGGCGGACCTCGAGCAGGAGCTCGCGGCCGCGACCGAGGCGTACGGCGACTTCGCCGCCCGCGGGCTCGACCTCGACATCACCCGCGGCAAGCCCGGCACCGACCAGCTCGACCTGTCCGCGGGCCTGCTCACCGCGGTCGCCGGGGACGACATCCGCTCCCGCGACGGCGTCGACGTCCGCAACTACGGCGGGCTCGAGGGCCTCCCGGAGCTCCGCGAGATGTTCGGCGAGCTCTACGGCGTCCCCGCCGATCAGCTGCTCGCGCAGGGCAACTCCTCCCTCACTCTCATGCACCAGGCGCTGAGCTTCGCGCTGCTCGCCGGCACGGTCGACGGCGACGCGCCGTGGGTCGGGCAGCCGCGCCGGATCATCTGCCCCGTGCCCGGGTACGACCGCCACTTCACGCTCGCCGAGGCGCTCGGCTTCGAGCTCGTCACCGTCCCCCTCGACGACGAGGGCCCGGTGCTGTCCGCGGTCGAGGAGCTCGTCGCCACCGATCCCACGATCAAGGGCATGTGGGTCGTCCCGATGTACTCGAACCCGACCGGCATCTCGATGAGCGAGGAGCGCACCCGCGCCCTGCTCGCGATGCCGACCGCGGCCCCGGACTTCAAGCTCCTGTGGGACAACGCCTACGGCATCCACCACCTGCGCGAGCCCCACGCCCCGATGCTCGACGTGCTCGGTCTCGCCGCGGATGCCGGACACCCCGACCGGGTGTGGGTGTTCGCCTCGACCTCGAAGATCACCCATCCGGGTGCCGGGGTCGCCTTCTACGGTGGCTCGGAGGCGAACATCGGCTGGTTCACCGGCCACCTCGGCGCCGCGTCGATCGGCCCGGACAAGATCAACCAGCTGCGCCACGCCCGGTTCTTCGGCGATGCCGCCGGGGTGCGCCGGCACATGTCCGAGCACGCCGCGCTCATCGGCCCGAAGTTCGCCGCGGTCATCGAGAAGCTCGAGGCCGGCCTCGCCGGCACCGGGGCGGCGCGATGGACGGACCCGGACGGCGGCTACTTCATCACGCTCTCCGTGCTCCCCGGAACCGCCGACCGGGTGGTCAAGCTCGCCGGTGAGGCCGGTGTCAAGCTCACCCCGGCGGGTGCGACGCACCCCTACGGCCTCGACCCCGACGACGCGGTGATCCGGATCGCCCCGACGATGCCGAGCCTCGCCGATGTCACCGCCGCCACCGAGGGTCTCGCGGTGTGCGTGCGACTCGCCGCCTGCGAGAAGCTCCTCGCCCAGGACTGAGATCCCGCCGGCACGGGCGCCCACCCGCCGGCAGGAATGCGAAGGCCCCCACCGGGTTCCCGGTGGGGGCCTTCGCGTCTCCGGCCGAGGGCCGGCCGTGACGGCTCAGCGGTAGTCGTCGTAGAAGCCCTGACCGGACTTCACGCCGAGCAGGCCGGCGTCGACCATGCGGCTCAGCAGCAGCGGCGGCTTGTTCGCCGGGTCCCCGGTCTCCTCGTAGATGCTCTGTCCGACGTAGAAGCAGGTGTCCAGGCCCACCCGGTCGGCGAGCCGGATCGGGCCCATCGGGTGGGCGCAGCCGTTGATCATCCCGGTGTCGATGTCCTCCTTCGTCGCGTGCCCGGCCTCGAGCATGCGGATGGCGGAGAACAGGAACGGGATGAGCAGCGCGTTGACGATGAACCCGGGGCGGTCGTCGGAGCGGATGGTGACCTTGCCGAGCACCTCGGTGGTGAAGGCGTCGAGCTCGTCGGCCATCGCCGGGTCGGTCAGCAGCGAGGAGATGATCTCGACGAGCGGCTGCACCGGTGCGGGGTTGAAGAAGTGCATGCCGATGACGCGCTCGGGGCGGGAGGTCGCCTGGGCGAACCGCACGATCGGCATCGACGAGGTGTTCGACGCGAGGATCGCCTGCGGGTCGGTGACGATCGAGTCGAGCTCGGCGAAGATCTTCTTCTTGATCCCCTCGTTCTCGCTCGCCGCCTCGATGACGAGCTGCCGGTCGGCCATCGCCGACAGATCCGTGGTGAAGTGGAGGCGGGCGAGAGCGCCGTCGCGGTCCTCGGCGCTCATCTTGCCCCGCTCGACGCCCTTGGCGAAGGACTTCTCCACCCGGGCGCGACCGGCCTCGACGGCGGCGTCGTCGATGTCGCGGACGACGACGTCGAGGCCCTTGCGGGCGAGGATCTCGGCGATGCCGGATCCCATGAGGCCGCAGCCGATCACTCCTGCGCGTTCGATTGTCATATCAACTCCTGTAGTCATGTGCGGTGCTTGCAGTGCGGACGGGCTCGGGTGCTCCGGGCCCGATCGTGCGGGCTCAGAACCAGTCGGACTCCCGGACCGCCTTGAGGGCGGCGCGCCGGTTCTCCGGGCTCAGCCGGTCGAGGTAGACGAGTCCGTCGAGGTGGTCGACCTCGTGCTGGAGCATCTGGGCCATGAGGCCCTCGCCCCGCACGACGACCGGCTGGTTGTCCTGGTCGACGCCGCGGACCACGGCGGTCTCCCAGCGCGGGGTGGGGTACCAGAGCCCGGGCACGGAGAGGCAGCCCTCCCCGATCTCCCGCTTCTCTCCCCCGGTCTCGACGAGCTCCGGATTGACGACGTAGCCGAGCTCGCCCTCGACGTGGTAGGCGAAGACACGGCGGGTCGACCCGATCTGGGTGGCCGCCACGCCTGCCCGCCCCTCCATGCGGGTCGAGTCGAGCAGGTCGCGAACGAGCTCCCTGAGCTTCCGGTCGAACACCGTGACCGGGTCGGTCACGGTCTTGAGGACCGGATCGCCGAAGCGACGGATGGGCCTCTCAGGCATCGACCACGGCCACGAGGTCGCCGCCCTCGAGCTGCTGGACGGCGCCGATCGCGACACGGGAGACGGTGCCGGCGATCGGGGCGGTGATCGCGGCCTCCATCTTCATCGCCTCGATCGTCGCGACGGTGTCGCCGGCCTTGACGCTGTCCCCGGCCGCGACCTGCATGGTCACGACGCCGGCGAACGGACAGGCCATGTGGCCCGGCACCGAGGTGTCGGCGCGCTCGGCGGTGACGACGTCGACGTCGACGGAGCGGTCGCGCACGGAGACGGGGCGCATCTGGCCGTTGAGCGTGCACATCACGGTGCGCATGCCGCGCTCGTCGGCCGGGCCGACGGCCTGGACGCCGACGAGCAGCGCCTTGCCCTTGTCGATGACGACGGCGTGCTCCTCGCCCTCCTGAAGACCGTAGAGGTAGTCGGTGGTCTCGAGGACGGACAGGTCGCCGTAGGTCTCCCGCATCCGGTTGAATTCCTTGGACGGAGCGGCGAACAGGAGCCGGTTGAGGGTCTCCTGGCGCACCCGGCCGGTCTCCCCGAGCAGGTCGGAGTCGTGGTCGGACAGGCTCTCCGCGGGGGCGGTGTACTTGCGGCCCTCGAGCGCCTTGGAGCGGAACGGCTCCGGCCAGCCGCCGGGCGGATCACCGAGGTCGCCGGACAGGAATCCGATGACGGAGTCCGGGATGTCGAAGTGGCGCGGGTTCTCGGCGAACTCCTGCGGGTCGGCGCCCACGGCGACGAGGTGCAGGGCGAGGTCACCGACGACCTTCGACGAGGGCGTGACCTTGACGAGGTGGCCGAGGATCCGGTCCGCGGCCTCGTACATCTTCTCGATCTCCTCGAATTTCTCGCCGAGGCCGAGCGCGAAGGCCTGCTGGCGGAGGTTCGAGAGCTGGCCGCCGGGGATCTCGTGGCGGTAGACGCGGCCGGTGGGGCCGGGCAGACCGGATTCGAAGGGCTTGTAGACGTTGCGCACGGCCTCCCAGTACGGCTCGAGGTCGGAGACCGCGGCGAGCGAGAGGCCGGTGTCCCGGTCGGTGTGCTCGAGTGCGGCGACGAGCGCGGACAGCGCGGGCTGGCTCGTGGTGCCGGCCATCGAGGCGCTCGCGGCGTCCACCGCATCGGCTCCCGCGGTGGAGGCGGCGAGCAGCGTGGCGAGCTGACCTCCGGCGGTGTCGTGGGTGTGCACGTGGACCGGGAGGTCGAAGTTCTCCCGCAGCGCGGTCACCAGCGTGGTCGCAGCGGCCGGGCGCAGCAGGCCTGCCATGTCCTTGATCGCGAGCACGTGGGCACCGGCCTCGACGATCTTCTCCGCGAGCCGGAGGTAGTAGTCGAGGGTGTAGAGCTCCTCCGCCGGATCGGTGAGGTCCGAGGTGTAGCACAGCGCGACCTCGGCGACGGTGGTCCCGGTGGCGAGCACGGCGTCGATCGCCGGGCGCATCTGCTCGACGTCGTTGAGGGCGTCGAAGATCCGGAAGATGTCGACGCCGGTGCGCGCGGCCTCCTCGACGAAGGCATCGGTCACCGCGGTGGGGTACGGGGTGTAGCCCACGGTGTTGCGGCCGCGCAGGAGCATCTGCAGGTTGATGTTCGGCATCGCCTCGCGCAGTGCGGCCAGGCGCTCCCACGGATCCTCGGCGAGGAAGCGCAGCGCGACGTCGTAGGTCGCACCGCCCCAGCACTCGACGCTCAGCAGCTCCGGAGTCATCCGGGCGGTGTACGGGGCGACCGCGAGCAGGTCCTTCGAGCGCACGCGGGTGGCGAGCAGCGACTGGTGGGCATCGCGGTAGGTGGTGTCCGTCACGGCGAGGGCGGACTGCTTCCGCAGGTCCGCGGCGAAGGCCGCCGGGCCGAGGTCGAGCAGCCGCTGGCGCTGACCGGCTGGGGCCTCGCCGGAGATGTCGAAGGCGGGCAGCTTGTCCTTGGGCAGCAGCGCCACCGGGGAATCGCCGTGCGGGCGGTTGACCGTGACGTCGGCGAGGAACTCGAGGAGCTTGGAGCCGCGGTCGGCACCGACCTTCGCGGCGAGCAGGTGCGGACGCTCCTCGATGAAGGTCGTGGCGACGTCGCCGCGGATGAACGCCGGGTCGTCGAGCACGGCGCGGAGGAACCCGATGTTCGTCGCCACACCGCGGATCCGGAACTCGGCCAGGGCGCGGCGGGCCCGGTTGACGGCCTGTTCGAAGGTGCGGCCGCGGGTCGTGCACTTGACGAGCATCGAGTCGAAGTGCGCGGAGACCTCGGCGCCGGCGTACACCGTGCCGCCGTCCAGGCGGACTCCCGCGCCGCCGGCGGACCGGTAGGCGGTGATGGTACCGGTGTCCGGACGGAACGAGTTCGCCGGGTCCTCGGTGGTGATGCGGCACTGGAGGGCGGCGCCCTTGACGGTGATGCTGTCCTGGCTGAGCCCGAGGTCGGCGAGCGACTCCCCGGCCGCGATCCGCATCTGGGACTGCACGAGGTCGACGTCGGTGACCTCCTCGGTCACCGTGTGCTCGACCTGGATCCGGGGGTTCATCTCGATGAAGGCGTGCTGGCCGGCCCGGGGCCCTTCGGTCTCGAGGAGGAACTCCACGGTCCCGGCGTTCTGGTAGCCGAGCGCGGTGGCGAACTTGAGCGCGTCGGTGCGCAGGGCCTCGGCGACCGCCGGATCGAGGTGGGGCGCCGGAGCGATCTCGACGACCTTCTGGTGGCGCCGTTGGATCGAGCAGTCGCGCTCGAACAGGTGGATCGCGTTGGAGTCGTTGTCGGCGAGGATCTGCACCTCGATGTGGCGCGGGCGCTGCACGGCCTGCTCGATGAAGACCGTGGGGTCGCCGAAGGCGCCCTCGGCCTCGCGCATCGCGGCCTTGAGGGCATCGACGAGCTCGGACTTGCTGCCGACCCGGCGCATGCCGCGCCCGCCGCCGCCTGCGACGGCCTTGACGAACAGCGGGTAGTCCATCGACTCCGCGTCCGCGAGGAGCTCGTCGAGATCCGCCGAGGGCCGCGTGGAGGCCAGCGTGGGGATCCCGGCGGAGCGGGCGGCCTCGAGCGCGTGCACCTTGTTGCCGGCCATCTCGAGGACGTCGGCCTTCGGGCCGATGAAGACGATGCCGTTGTCGGCGCAGGCCCGGGCGAGGTCGGGGTTCTCGGAGAGGAAGCCGTAGCCGGGGTACACGGCGTCGGCGCCGCACTCCTTGGCCACGCGGATGACTTCCTCGACATCGAGGTACGCGCGGACCGGGTGCCCCTTCTCCCCGATCGTGTAGGCCTCATCGGCCTTGAGCCGGTGCTCCGAGTTGCGATCTTCGTACGGGAACACGGCGACGGTGGTGGCGCCCAGTTCATAGGCGGCGCGGAAAGCGCGAACCGCGATCTCTCCGCGGTTGGCTACGAGAACCTTTGAGAACATCAGTGTTGCTCGTTTCAGCTCGGCGTCGATGGTGGTCGGCGCGGGGTCCTTTGACAGGCACAACTCTACAGACGCCCGCGGACACGTCACCGGCGGGGCGTGGAAACCCTGGATGCTGCCCCCGCCGGTACGGAGCATCGCCCGCCGCCCGACCCCGTGTCCGTCCCCGCCGATACCCTGGGCGCATGCGTATCCTCCACACCTCCGATTGGCACCTCGGGCGGTCGTTCTTCGGCGTCGACCAGCACGACGTCCACGCCCGGTTCCTCGACTTCCTCGTGGACACGGTCGAAGCCGAGCGCATCGACGTCGTCCTCGTCTCCGGCGACGTCTACGACCGGGCGATCCCGCCGCAGGAATCGCTCGAGCTCTTCGACACCGCGGTGGGCCGTCTGCTCGCCGCCGGTACCCGGGTCGTGGTCTCCAGCGGCAACCACGACTCCTTCATGCGGCTCGGGATGGGTCGAAGGCTCGTCGACACGGCAGGTCTCCACCTGCGGACCCGGCTGTCGGACATCACCTGGCCGGTCCCCCTCTCCCCCGCCGGCGGAGATCCGGAGGCCGTGGTGTACGCGATCCCCTACCTCGAGCCCGCGCTCGTCCATTCCCGGTTCGGCGTCGAGCGGACCCACACCGCCGTGCTCGGTGCTGCGATGGAGAGGATCCGGGAGCACGCGGGAGCCCACCATCCCGGGGTGCCGCTGCTCGTCATGGCCCACGCCTTCGTGTCCGGTGCCGTCGGCAGCGAATCGGAGCGCGACATCGGGATCGGCGGCGTGGGCGTGGTGCCCGCCGCGGTGTTCGCCGGCGCGGACTACGCTGCCCTCGGCCACCTCCACCGCCCGCAGTCGATCACCCCGACCGTGCGCTACTCCGGCTCCCCCGTGCCGCTGTCCTTCACCGAGGCGCTCACCCCCAAGCAGCTCGTCCTCCTCGACATCCGCGACGCCGGGATCGAGCTCAGCGCGGTGCCGGTCCCGGCGTTCTCCCGGATCGAGACCGTGCGCGGCACCTTCGCCGACGTCCTCGCCCGCGCGGCGGAGCACGAGGATGCGCTCGTCGCCGTCGAGCTCACCGACACCGAGCGCGTCGACGGGGCGCTCGGGCGGCTGCGCGCCGTGCTGCCCGGGCTCATCAGGCTCAGCTACGTCAACGCCGCCCAGCCCACCGCACTGGAAGTGCCGGACGCCGCGACGGCGGCCGCCCGCACCGACACCGAGGTGTTCTCCGCCTTCGTCGACGACGTCGCCGGACGCCCCGCGCGGCCCGGGGAGCGCACCCGGTTCGAGACCGCACTCGCCTCCTCGCGGAGGGAGGACGCATGAGACTGCACACGCTGACGCTCTCGGCCTTCGGACCGTTCGCGGAGACCGCGGAGGTCGACTTCGACGCCCTCGCCGGGGACGGCCTCTTCCTCATCCACGGGCCCACCGGCTCGGGGAAGACGACCGTTCTCGATGCCATCGTCTTCGCCCTCTACGGGACCGTGCCGGGGGCCCGCAACGAAGCCGGACAGCTGCGCTCCCAGTTCGCCGCTCCGACCACCCCGACGACGGTCGTCCTCGACTTCAGTGCGCGCGGCCGGCGCTATCGGATCGAACGCAGCCCGGCCTACGAACGGCCCAAGCAGCGCGGCTCCGGCACGGTCACGCAGCGACCGGCGGTGTCCCTGCTCCAGTGGGACGGCACCGCGTGGGCCGGACTCGGCCGCACGATGAACGAGGTCCAGGCCCACGTCAATCGGGCACTGCGCCTCAACGCCGAGCAGTTCACCAAGATCGTCCTCCTCCCCCAGGGCGAGTTCGCCGCCTTCCTCCGCGCCGCACCGCAGGAGCGCGAACCCATCCTGCGGCGGCTCTTCGACACCGAGCACTTCACCGCCGTCGAACGGGTCCTCGCCGACTCCGCCCGGGCGGCGCGCACCCGGATGACCGAGGTGTCCGCCGGGCGCACAGCACTCGTCGACCGGGCGCTCGCCGTCCACGGCGAGGACCTCCCCCGCCCTGCGGTCGAGCACCCGGGCGTCGCCGATGTCGACGCCGTGCTCGGGCCGAGCACGGCGATCTGCGCCGAGCGCCGGGACCTCGCCGTGGCCGGCCGGGATCTCAGTCAGGCGGCCTGGGACCGGGCGGCGGAGGCGGCCGGTGCCGCCGCGGAGCGCCTCACCGCCCGCCGGGAGCTCACCCGGCTGCGGAAGCTCGAACAGGACTACGAGGGCGGGGCGGGCGACCGCGACCGGATCCGTGAGCAGCAGGCGCTCGCCCGGGCTGCCGGCGCGGTGCTGCCGCTGCACCGTGAGCTCCGCGCCGCCGAGCGCACGCGGGACACCCGCACAGAATCGGCGCGCGCCGAGCGCCGGCGCCTCGAGGCCGCGCTCGCGACCCTGCCGGAGGTCGACCCCGACACCTCTTGGGAGGAGCTCGCAGAGCTCGGGCGCGGGGTCGCGGAAGCGGCCCGGACGCTCGGCAGAGCACTCGAGCGCGGCGAATCCCTACGCGCTGCAGCTCGGGACTGCGAGGAGGCGATCACCACGCAGTCGGCACGGCTCCGGGAGCACGCCGAGCTCCAGCAGGCGGAGGCCCGTCGGCGCACCGAGACCGCGACCGCACTCGCCGCCGAACCCACCGTGCGCGCCGCACTCGAGAAGGAGCGCGCGAACCTCCGTCGGGCCGCGGAGCAGCTCGAGTCCGCCGAGCTCCGCGACCGCCTGGCCGACCGGCTGGCCGATGCGCGCACCGAGGTCGGATCCCGGCGCACCGATCGGGACCGCGCTCGCACGGATTACGAGGACATCCGTCGCCGCCGCATCACCGGGATCGCCGCGGAGCTCTCCGCCGCACTGGAAGCCGGGGCCGAATGCCCCGTCTGCGGATCGACCGAACACCCGCACCCGGCCGCAGCGGACTCGCATTCCGTCACCCGAGAGGACGAGGAGCGCGCCCATTCCACCTGGGAGTCGCGGCAGGCCGCACTGACCGCGGCTCAGGACCGGAGCACCCGGCTCGAGGAGCAGCACGCCGCTGCGCGGGCCACCGCCGGTGACGGCTCGGTCGACGACGCCTCCCGCGCCAGGGCCGCAGCCGCGCAGCAGGTCGAGGCGCTCGAAGCGCAGACCGCCGATCTCGACCGGCTCCGCACGGAGGCCGATCGCCTCGCGACCCGCGCTGATGCGCTCGACGGCGAAGCACAGCGCCTGTCGACGGAGCTCACCCGCCTGCGCGCGCGGTCCGAATCCCTCGCCGAGCAGATCGCTGAGCTCGACGAGTCCGAAGCCGCCTCCCCCCGCGAGGTCCTCCGACGCACCGGGCACGCGGTGCCGGACTCATCGGCGGCCGCGGAGGAAGCCGCAGCGACCGGCACCGCACTCACCGCGGCCGCTCAGGCGGCCGGGCGAGCCAGTGCCGCCGCCGCGGACGCCGCGAGCGAGGTGGCCACGCGGCAGACGGAGTACGACACGGCGCTGCGGGCCTCGCCCTTCACCTCCGAATCGGAGCTCCTCAGCGCCCGCAACCTCGACCCGGATGTGCTCTCCTCCCAGGCGGCGCAGCACCAGGCTCTCCTCACCCGCATCACCGTGATGCGGGAGTCGGCGTGGTTCCCGGCTGCCTCGCGCGACACCGCACCGGAGGAGGAGCTGCTCTCCGCCTGCGCCCGCGCGGAGGACGCGGAGGTGCGGTTCCGGGAGCGGGCCCGCCGGGCCGTCGAATCCCTCGCAGTCGCCGAGGATCGCTGCCGCGATATCACCGGGCTCCGCACGACGTTCCTCGACGAGGCCGCGGTCGAGGAGGACGAGCTCGGCGAACTCCGGGCAGACGTGGCACTGGCCGGCCTCGTGCAGGCGACGAGCCCGGACAACCTGCGGCGGATCTCGCTGTCGTCCTACGCGCTCGTCGCTCTGTTCGCCGACGTCGCCGCGAACGCCTCGGAGCGGCTGCGGGTGATGAGCCGGGGTCGCTACTCCCTCGTCCACGACGACGTCATCCACCGGCGGGAGAAGCGTGCGGGACTCGGCCTGCAGGTCGTCGACGGCTTCACCCAGGAGCGGCGCGACCCGCGGACGCTGTCGGGCGGGGAGAGCTTCATGGCCGCCCTCGCGCTCGCCCTCGGGCTCGCCGACACCGTGAAGTCGACCGCCGGGGGGATCGAGCTCGATTCGCTGTTCATCGACGAGGGCTTCGGCACCCTCGACCCGGACACCCTCGCCGAGGTCATCGGGATCCTCGAGGAGCTGCGCGAGGGCGGTCGCACCGTCGGGGTGATCTCCCACGTCCAGGGGATGCAGCAGGCGATCCCGAACCAGATCGTGCTCGAGGCGTCCCCCACGGGTTCGCGCATCCGGGTCGAGATCCCCGGCTGAGCGAACCCGGTGCGCGCTCCTGCGTGCGTCGTCATGATCCGGGGTGGGATATCGGCTAACGTTGGACTGTGCTCGTCCTCAGTGTCTCCAGTCTCAAGGGCGGGGTCGGAAAGACCTCCGTCACCCTCGGCCTGGCCTCGGCCGCCTACAGCCGGGGCATCCCGACGTTGGTCGTCGACGTCGATCCGCAGGCCGACGCCTCCACGGGCCTCGACGTCCCGGTGACCACCGAGGTCGACATCGCCGACGTCCTCGCCGCACCGAAGTCGCGGATCCTCGACCGCGCGGTCGTGCCGAGCGGCTGGGTGGGCGACCGCCCCGGCCACATCGATGTCATCCCCGGCTCCCCGCGTGCCGCCGAGTTCGACCGGCCCTCGCTCACGGACCGGTACCTGCGCCGTCTCAAGGACGCGATCGCCAAGGTGTCGAGCGGCTACCGGCTCGTCCTCATCGACTGCCCGCCCTCCCTCAACGGACTCACCCGCGCCGCCTGGACGGCGAGCGACCGCGTCCTCATCGTCACCGAGCCGGGCCTGTTCTCCGTCGCCGCAGCCGACCGCGCGCTGCGCGCCACCGAGGAGCTCCGCCGCCGCAACGCGCAGAGCCTGCAGCCGCTCGGCATCGTCGTCAACCGGGTTCGACCGAACTCACGTGAGCACGCCTACCGCTTCACCGAGCTCAAGGAGATGTTCGGCCCGCTCGTCATCACTCCCCCGCTCCCGGAGCGCACCGTGCTCCAGCAGGCCCAGGGCTCGGCGCGGCCCATCCACTCGTGGCCGGGCCGTCCGGCAGCGGAGCTCGCCTCCGCCTTCGACCGGATCCTCGACCGCGCGCTCCGCAGCGAGAAGATGCGCCGGCCCGGCGCCCCGCAGGGCGGGGCCGGGGACGCTGCCACTGGCGACTCCGCGCAGAACGGGCCGTCGCAGGAGAGCCCCGCGAAGGACGATGCCGCGCCGGGATCCGTCGACGCCGCAGGCGTCGCGGAGCAGACGGACGATGCGGCGGCCTCGAAGCCCTCAGCATCCACGACTCCCCCGGAACCCGGGACCGAGAAGGATGGCTCCTCGGCGGCCGACGGGAAGAAGGTCTCCACAGCGACCGAGAGGGACGACGACTCCCCCGCGACCGAACAGGACGCTGCCGGCGAACCCGGGACCGCATCCGCACCGGGGTCCGCATCCGCCACCGCCGGCGAGTCCCCGGCCGGAGTCGACGCGGCGTCTCCCCCGCGCTCCGTAGCCGGTGCTCCGCAGAGCTCGGCCCGGGGTAGCGGGAGCCGGGCGGCCGGCGAGCCGAAGAAGCCCGCCGATCCCCCATCGAGCGCCGCGCGTCCGACCTCCGGCGGCACCGGTGAGCGCCAGGCCGGCGAGCACGAGGAGAGCTTCGAGTCCCGCCGCGCCCGCCGCGCGCGGGAGAAGAAGCGGTTCTGACGCTGCACCGCCGGGCATGATGAAGGGCCGTGATGATGATCATCACGGCCCTTCATCGTCAGCGGGTCCTGCTGCTGGGGCTCTCCTGCCTCAGCTGGACTTGCGTGCGGCGCGCCGGGCGGCGAGCTCGTCGACGATCTCGACCTCGTCCTCAGGACGTTCGCTCGGGAGTTCGCACAGGGTGCCCTCGACCTCGCGCCAGACCCGGCCCACGGCGATGCCGAACACGCCCTGGCCGCCCTGCACGAGGTCGATGACCTGGTCGGCGGAGGTGCATTCGAAGACGCTCGAGCCGTCGCTCATGAGCGTGATCTGCGAGAGGTCGTCGACGCCCCGCTCACGCAGGTGGCCGACGGCCACCCGGATCTGGTTGAGGGACACACCGGTGTCGAGGAGGCGCTTGACGATCTTGAGCACGAGGATGTCGCGGAAGCTGTAGAGGCGCTGCGAGCCGGAGCCGGTCGCGGTGCGGATGCTCGGGACCACCAGATCCGTCCGTGCCCAGTAGTCGAGCTGACGGTAGGTGATGTCGACGACGCGGCAGACGGTGGGACCGCGGTAGCCGGCCTCCTCGTCGAGCACAGGCAGATCGTCGTCGAACAGCAGACCCTGCGCGGCCGGCGGCACTGCTGTGGAACGGGCCTGTTCCTGACTTGAGCGGTTCACACCGACTCCTCCTTCATGTCCCTGGGGGAAGCAGGGCCTGCGAGCACCGGATCGGTTGTCTCCAGTGATTCTACCGCACCGGGCGCTCGCGGACCCAGGGAAAGTTACACCCTTGAACTTATGCGCTGGTGCGGGCGCGGACAACGAAGCACGGGATAACGATTCGGCGTGTCGCCGTTACCGGAGTAATCGAACGCCGAGCGACCGGAATCTCTCCGCGGTGACGGCCGGTGCGCCCGCACCGGGGAGCGACCAGCATCGGCGGGTCGCCGTCACCGCGGAGCAGCCGTCGCAGGCGCCCCACCGGCGGCCTCGCCGCCGACGGATCCGCTCCCGGCGGCGTTCCCGGCGGCGTTCCCGGAGGTCTCCTCGGTCCGGTTCGTCGGCTTGGTCGAGGTCAGCAGCTTCGTCTTCACCGATGAGGCATAGGTGTCGACGTACTCCTGCCCGGACAGGCGCAGGATCTCGTACATGATCTCGTCGGTCACCGAGCGCAGCAGGAACCGGTCACCCTGCATGCCGGCGTACTCGCTGAAGTCGAGCGGCTTGCCGAACACGATCCCCACCCGACGCAGGCGCGGGATGGTCCGTCCCTCGGGCTGCACCTTGTCGGTGCCGATGAGCGCGACGGGCACCACGGGTACGCCGGCCTCCATGACGAGGCGCGCGATCCCGGTCCGCCCGCGGTACAGCCGCCCGTCGGGGCTGCGGGTGCCCTCGGGGTAGATCCCCAGGAGGTCCCCGCGGCGGAGCACCCTGAGCCCGGCGTCGAGCGAGGCCTCCGAGGCCGAGCCCCCGGACCGGTCGATCGGCAACTGGTTGGTGAGCTTGAAGAACCACCGGGTCACCGTGCCCTTGATCCCGCGGCCGACGAAGTAGTCGTTCTTCGCGAGGTAGACGACCGGCCGGGGAACCGCCAGCGGCACGAAGATCGAGTCGATGAAGGACAGGTGGTTGCCCGCGATGATCGCACCGCCGGTCTCCGGGATGTTCTCCAGCCCGCGCACCCACGGCCGGAACAGGGCACGCGCGACCGGCCCGACGACGATGGTCTTGAGCAGCCAGTAGAACACGGTGTCCCTTTCCACACGGGCGGTCGAACGGTCCGAGACTACTACACGGAGGCGTCCTCGGATCCGCTGCGATCGGCACCGCGCCCACCGCACCCACCGCACACTCGCCGCCTCTGGGCTGTGCGTCACCGACGCCCTTCCAGTGAGGAAGCACGGGCTCTCTGCGGCTGCGGCGCGGTGTGGCATTCTGGAACGCATGACGGCACCTCCCGGAAGCACGATCGCAGCCGAGCGCCCGGCCTCCGCGCTGACCTTTGACGCCCCGTCCGAGGTCGGCGTGCTGCTGCTCCACGGCATCACCGGCTCCCCCGCCGCCTGGCGGCCGATCGCCGAGCAGCTCATCGCCGACGGCACCGCGGTGCGTGTTCCGCTGCTGCCGGGACACGGCACCGTCTGGCAGGATCTCAACGCTGCCACCTGGGCCGACTGGCGCACTGCGGCGGCGCGCGAGCTCGCCGACCTCCGCGGGCGCCACTCCGCAGTCGTCGTGGCGGGCCTCTCGATGGGCGGGGCACTCGCCCTCGAACTCGCCGCAGCCGCTCCGGCAGGCGACCGGGAGGGCGCGCTCGGTGAGATCTTCGGCCTCGTCCTCGTCAATCCTGCCCTGCGGGTCGATTCCCCGCTGCGGACCGCGCTCCCCCTCCTTCAGCACCTCGTGCCGAGCGTCGCGGCGATCGGCAACGACATCGAGCTGCCCGACCAGGACGAGGTCGCCTACCCGCGCACCCCGCTGCGCGCCATCGCTTCGATGCAGCGCGGCCAGCGCTCACTGCTGCAGCGCCTGTGGCGGATCACCGTGCCCACGGTCATCTGCCAGTCGGGCACCGACAACGTCGTGGGACCGTGGTCGGCGCGACAGCTGCGCGCCCGGCTCGCCGGGCCGGTGCGCACGGTCTCCCTGCGCCGCAGTCGCCACGTCGCCACACTCGACTACGACGCGTCCCTCGTCCTCACCGAGATCCGCCGCATGCGCGACGCCGCCGCGGACTCCCCGAGGTCTCGGCCATGACCGGCTCCGGCGGCCTCCCGGGATCCTCCGGTGACCCGGATCGCGAACGCCTGCCCGACGCCGAGCGCATCCCGGATGCGGACTGGGAGTCCATGGTGTCCGGGATCGAGGCGCAGTCGGGCTTCGTCCCGGAGATGTCCATCGACGAGATCCGCGAGCGGCTCGAGGAGGACGAAGACTGGGTCCCACCGGCCCCGGAGCGGATCGGCTGGCGCAGTGCGCCCCCGCTCTTCGTGCTCTCCGTCGTCGGGCTCGTCGGCGGGGTCGGCGCTCTCCTCGTCATGGCGATCTTCTTCCGGCCCGTGCCGGGCATCGCGGTGCTCGTGCTCCTCGGCATCAGCATGGCCTCGGGCCTCATGCTCTTCCTCAACCTGCCGGCCGAGCACCGCAGCGATCCCGGCGGCGGGGCGCAGGTCTGATCAGCCGACCCGGCGGATCGCCGGAGCGAAGGGCACGTAGTCGGCCTCCCGGTCGTCCTCCCCCGGCGCCACGACCTGCGGCACGAGGCCGCAGTCGCCGAGCACCGCGAGCGCCTCGACCTCGAGACGATCGAGGTGATCCGGACTCTCGAGGATCCAGTCGGGGCGCACGGCGGGCAGTCGGTCCATCGGATCCGGACCGGAGTGGACGGCGGCGACCAGGCAGTCGGGGTCCGGGCACACGACCGCGCCCGTGCGCTCGTCCGTGCCGTGGCCGGGATCGGTGCATTCGATGATCATGAGGTCCTCCTCGATCGGTGCGCCGCGGCTGCGACGCACGGTGTCAGGTGCACGTTCCAGACCCTAGACGGAGGTGCGGACACGGCCCCGCCGGCGGCCGCCCTGCCCGCATCCCCGACCCCCGTGTCCGTCCCGCGTGGCAGGATGTCAGCCATGTCCATCCACCGCGCCCCGAGGGCTTTCGACCGGGACGAGCGGCCGCGCTCCGGGCAGCTCGACCTCAGCGATCTCGGCACCCCGCTGGAAGAGGTGACCTTCGTCGTCGTCGACCTCGAGACGACCGGCTCGACCGACATCACCGAGATCGGCGCGGTCAAGCTCCGCAGCGGCGAGGTGCTCGGCGAGTTCTCCACCCTGGTCCGGCCGCGCACGAGCACGATCTCCCCGTTCGTCGAACGACTGACCGGGATCACCAACGGCATGGTCGCCGGCGCCCCGGAACTCGATTCGGTGCTCCCCGCGTTCCTCGAGTTCGCGCGGGGATCCGTCCTCGTCGCCCACAACGCAGGCTTCGACATCGGCTACCTCAAGGCCGCCTGCAGCTCGCTCGACTACGCCTGGCCGGACCCGCCCGTGCTCGACACCGTCAAGCTCGCCCGCCAGGTCGTGCCCCGCGGAGAGGTCGTCAACCACAAGCTCGGCACACTCGCCGCGCATTTCGGCACCGCGGTGGCCCCGGACCACCGGGCACTGGCGGATGCGCGGGCGACCGGGGAGATCCTCCACCGGCTGTTCGACCGCTTCGGCACCTTCGGCATCACCACCCTCGAAGACCTCCAGCGCCTCAAGCCGGCCGGATGGCAGAAGCGCCGCACCAAGGCCCACCTCGCCACGGGGGTCCCGGAAGGACCCGGTGTGTACATGTTCCTCGACGGCTCCCGGCGGGTGCTCTACATCGGGGTGAGCCGGAACATGCGGGCCCGCGTGCGCAACTACTTCACGGCCGGGGAGACCCGCGGTCGCATGGCGGAGATGATCACCGCCGCCCAGGAGGTCAGCACGGTCCCCTGCGACACGCACCTCGAGGCGGAGGTCAGGGAGGTCAGGCTCATCGGCGAGCTCGCCCCGCCCTACAACCGACGGTCCAAACATCCGGAGCGCCGCACCTGGCTCCGGCTCACTGACGAGGAGTTCCCGCGCCTCTCGGTCGTGCGGACAGCACCGGCCTCGGCGGACGACGCCGCGCGCCGGCTCGGGCCGTTCCGGACCCACCGCCGCGCCCAGGAGGCCAAGCGCGCCCTGGACCGCCTCTTCCCGCTCAAGCAGTGCACGCAGAAGCCGCACCACGCCGCCTTCGCCCCGTGCGCCTCCGGGGAGCTCGGTCGCTGCGGCGGACCGTGCGCCGGGAACTGGGACGCCGAGGCCTACCGGGCCGGCATCACCGGCGTCCACGATCTCCTCGTCGGCGACCCGGCGGAGTTCGTCCGGTGCTGCCGGGAGCGCATGGCCGCCCTCACCGCGGGCGAGCGCTTCGAGACCGCCGCCGAGGTGCGCGACGCGATGACCGGGCTGCTCTCCTCGCTCGCCGCCCAGGAGCGGCAGGCCGGGCTCGCTGCGATCGAGGAGTGCGTCGCCGCCGTCCCGACGCCGGGGGGCGGCTGGGACCTCGCCCTCGTCCGCTGGGGCCGGCTCGCCGGGAGCGCCCGCGTGCCGGGGGGCGTCAATCCCTATCCGGCGATCGAGTCGCTGCGGCTCACCGCCGAGCACGTCGAGCAGCCGTCCGTGGATGCGCCGGCGGCGCTCGCCCAGGAGACCGCGCTGATCCATCGGCGGCTGGCCGACGGGAGCACGCGGCTGGTGCGCACCACCGGCGGCTGGAGCGAGCCGCTCACCGGCTTCGGGCGCGTCCTCGGGTCATTCGGTCCGCTCGGCGGCACCCCAGCGGTGTGACGCCTCGATCAGCTCATCGAGCTTGCGGCGGGCGGCCCCGGAATCGAGCGCCTCGGCGGCGATCCCGGACTTCGCGGCGAGCCGATCGGTCAGAGCACCCTCGGCCTCCCGATCGGCTGCGACGAGCGCGGCCGCCGCATTGAGGATGACGACATCGCGCACCGGGGACCGCTCGCCCTCGAGCACCCGGGTCATCACCCCGGCGTTGAACTCCGGGTCACCGCCGCGCAGATCGTCCTTGGAGACCCGCGGGAGGTCGAGGGCGGTCGCGTCGAAGGTCGAATGGACGACCGAGCCGTCACGGACCTCCCAGACGTCGTTGACCGCGGTGGTGCTGAGCTCGTCGAGGCCGTCGCCGGACCGGAACACGAGCGCCGTGTCGCCGCGTCGGGCGAGCACCCCGGCGACGAGCGGTGCCATCGCGGGATCGGCGACACCGATCGCGGTGGCACGGGTGCGGGCCGGATTGGTGAGGGGGCCCAGGATGTTGAAGGCCGAGGGCACCTTGATGGCCTTCCGCACCGGGGCGATGAATCGCATCGCCGGGTGGTAGACGTTCGCGAAGCAGAACGCCATCCCCACCTCGCGGGCGAGCCCGACGGTCTGCGCGGGCGTGAGGTCGAGGGTGAGTCCGAGCGCCTCGAGGACGTCGGCGGACCCCGAGGCCGAGGACGTGGCCCGGTTGCCGTGCTTGACGAGACGCTGCCCGGAGGCGGCGATGATGAACGAGGCGGTCGAGGAGATGTTCACCGTCTTCGCCCGGTCGCCGCCGGTGCCGACGATGTCGACGGCGTCGGAGAGCCCGTCGAGCGTCACCGCATGAGCCATCATCGCTTCGACGAGACCGCTGATCTCCTCGACCGTCTCCCCTTTCCCGTGGTGGGCCACCAGGAAAGCGGCCATGGTGACGTCGGGGACGTTGCCGGACATGATCTCGTCCATCGCCCACGCCGCGGTCCCGGCGTCGAGATCCTGCCGCGACATGAGGGCGACGAGCAGGTCGGGCCAGTTGCGCACATCCGAGACGACGGCAGACGCGTTCGCGGGTCGGGACTGTGCGCTCATTCGGGGGACCTCTCTCTGGGCTGCGGTGTTCGATGGGACTCCGGGTCTCACCCCGGGAAGGGGACGGCTCCATCATGCTACGCCGCCCGTGCCGGCGCGTCCGCGGTCCGATCGGCGGAACCGACACGCGAGGGAGCGTGTTCCCGCACGTCACACGGATCCGCGAGTTCTCGGGCTTTCCGCTACACGCCGTAGAAAATGTCCCCGGCGAACCTGAGCAAAAGGTGAATTTATCCTTGGGACTGGGTAATAATGGGGGCGTGTCCACTGCCAATGCATCTCAAACAGCGCCGGTTCATCCAGTCGTCAACAGGCCGAACACGACAACCGTAGGGTTCATCGTGTGGCTGTCGAGCGAGCTGATGTTCTTCGCCGCGCTCTTCGCCATGTACTTCACGATCCGTTCGGTCGTCCCGGAAATGTGGGCCGAGGAAACGCAGAAGCTCGCGTTCTGGTTCGCGCTCGGCAACACCTCGATCCTGGTGCTGTCGTCGGTGACCTGCCAGCTCGGCGTGTTCAAGGCCGAGCACTTCCAGCCGCGCCGCACCGGCGGTCTGCTCAACGTCGGCCGCTGGGGCCTCGTCGAGTGGTACTACGCCTCCTTCTTCCTCGGCTCGATCTTCATCGGCGGCCAGGTCTACGAGTACGCCACCCTCGTCTCCGAGGGCGTTGCGATCAACTCGAACGCCTACGGCTCGGTCTTCTACCTCACCACCGGGTTCCACGGCCTCCACGTGCTCGGCGGCCTGATCGCGTTCCTGCTGGTCATCGGCCGCACCTACGCCGCCAAGCGGTTCGGTCACCGGGAAGCCGTGTTCGCGATCTGCGTGTCGTACTACTGGCACTTCGTCGACGTCGTGTGGGTCGGCCTCTTCGCCGTGATCTACATCCTCCAGTGATCGCGGTCTGAGACCCGCCCTGCCAGACTCCAGCAAGAAAAGGACAAATCTGTGAAGCTTCTAGCCGCACGACGCCGGCACCCGATGGCCCTCGTGGTCCTGCTGCTCGTCGGTCTGTTGATGACCGGCGGCGCCTACGCAGTGTTCACCACGAACAGCACCGCGTCCGCCGAGGAGTACACGGCTCAGGACGTGGAGGAGGGCGAGAAGCTCTTCGTCACCAACTGCGCGACCTGCCACGGGATGAACGCCGAGGGCACCGAGAACGGGCCCGGCCTCGTCGGAGTCGGCGCGGCAGCCGTGGACTTCCAGGTCGGTACCGGCCGCATGCCGCTGCAGATGAGCGGCCCGCAGGCACAGGTCAAGACTCCGCAGTTCAGCGAGGAGCAGATCTCGCAGATGTCGGCGTACGTCGCCTCGCTCGGCCCCGGACCGGCAGTTCCGGAGGACGAGTACCTCGACGCCTCGCAGGGCGACCCCGCCGCAGGCGGCGGACTCTTCCGCACCAACTGCGCGATGTGCCACAACGTCGTCGGCTCGGGCGGCGCCCTGACCCGCGGCAAGTATGCCCCGAACCTCTCCGAGGTCTCCGAGAAGCACCTCTACGAGGCCATGCAGACCGGTCCGCAGAACATGCCGATCTTCAACGATGCCAACCTCACCCCCGAGCAGAAGCGCGACGTCATCGCCTACGTCCGCGAGGTCTCGGAGCAGCCGTCCGCCGGTGGAGCCAAGCTCGGCTCGCTCGGCCCGGTCGCCGAGGGCCTGTTCATCTGGTTCTTCGGTCTCGCTGCAGTCATCGGCATCACCGTATGGCTCTCGGCGCGGTCCAAGTGACCACCACGTTCTCATCCGTATCGAGTAAAAGACGAGGAAGCGAATGACCTCGAAACAGCACACTGCCGAGCACGGCAGCCAGCTCGAGCAGGTGAACGGGTTCACCAATCCTGGTATTCCCGAGCACAAGCCCCGAGTCACCGACAGCAGCCCCGCTGCTGAGCGCATGGCCGAACGGCAGATCGCGGGATGGTTCATCCTCTCGATGATCGGAACCCTGTGGTTCATCGTGTCGTACTTCCTCTTCCCGATCGAGGACGGCTCGATGGGGTCGATCCGACTGCAGAACGCGATGCTCGGGCTCGGCGCGACGCTCGCGCTGTTCTCCATCGGAGTCGGCATCGTCCTGTGGGCCAAGACCCTCATCACCGACGTCGAGGTCGTCGAGTCCCGTCACGACATCGCCGGGTCCGAGGAGGACCAGGCGATCGCGCTCGAGATCATCAACCAGGCCAAGGAGGAGTCGGGCATCGCCCGTCGCCCGCTGCTGCGCAACACCCTCATCGCAGCCGTCGCGATCGCTCCCCTGCCGGCGCTGCTCGTGTTCCGCGATCTCGGTCCGCTCCCGGGCGACTCGCTCTTCAAGACCCTCTGGGGTCCCGGCGTGCGCCTCGTCCAGGACCCGGGCATGGTGCCCCACGAGGACCGCTACATCCGTGCCGAGGACGTCACCATCGGCTCCGCGTTCCACGTGATCCCGGAGAAGATGTACGAGTCCGAGCACCCGCTCAACGAGAAGGCCAAGGCCGCCGTGCTCCTCATGCGGATCGATCCGCAGGAGCTCAACACGGATCCGGCGAAGGAGGACTGGGGTGTCGACGGCATCGTCGCCTACTCCAAGATCTGCACCCACGTCGGCTGCCCGGTCGCCCTCTACGAGCACCAGACCCACCACCTCCTGTGCCCGTGCCACCAGTCGACCTTCGACGTGACCAACCACTGCGCGGTCATCTTCGGCCCGGCCAAGCGTCCGCTTCCGCAGCTTCCCATCGCCGTCGATGACGAGGGCTACCTGGTCGCCCAGCGCGACTTCGTGGATCCCGTCGGCCCGACGTTCTGGGAGATCAACACCAGGGAGACCTCCGAGCAATGAGCACAGCACCCGCGACGACCGCTGTCGGAAAAGCGGCACAGTTCACCGAGAGCCGCGTAGGCGCCTCGAAGATGGTGAAGGAGTTCGGTCGCAAGATCTTCCCTTCCCACTGGTCCTTCATGCTCGGTGAGGTGGCCCTCTACACCTTCATCATCCTCATCCTCACGGGCACCTTCCTCACGTTCTGGTTCAAGCCGGCGATGGGCGAGCTCCACTACGAGGGTCCGTACATCCCGCTCAAGGGCGTCGAGATGTCCGAGGCCTACGCCTCGACGCTGGCGATCTCCTTCGAGATCCGCGGCGGCCTGTTCATCCGCCAGATGCACCACTGGGCGGCTCTGCTGTTCATGGCCGCGGTGAGCATCCACGCGCTGCGCATCTTCTTCACCGGTGCGTTCCGCCGCCCGCGCGAGATCAACTGGCTCATCGGCATCGCTCTCATCGCGCTCGGCATGGGTGCCGGCTTCACCGGCTACTCGCTGCCCGACGACCTGCTCTCCGGCAACGGCCTGCGGATCATCGACGGCCTGCTCAAGGGCATCCCGCTCGTCGGCACCTATGTGTCGTTCTTCCTGTTCGGCGGCGAGTTCCCCGGCATCGACATCGTGTCGCGCCTCTACTCGCTCCACATCATGATCGTCCCGGCGCTGCTCATCGCTGCCATCGGCGTCCACCTGATGTTCGTCGTCATCCACAAGCACACGCAGTGGCCGGGCGCCGGGCACACCGAGAAGAACGTCGTCGGCGAGCCGGTGCTCCCGACCTTCGCGGCCAAGGGCGGCGGGTTCTTCTTCATGATCTTCGGCCTGCTGGCGCTGATCTCCGGCTTCTTCACCATCAACCCGGTGTGGAACTACGGGCCGTACGATCCCTCCCCCGTCTCCGCCGGCACGCAGCCGGACTGGTACATCGGCTGGATGGACGGCTTCCTCCGCATCATCCCGGGCTGGACCGAGTTCTACATCTTCGGATGGCCGATCAGCTTCAACATCTTCTCCGCGCTGCTCATCGCCGCGCTGCTGTTCGGTGCGATGGCCGCCTGGCCGTTCGTCGAGGCGTGGGTCACCAAGGACCACCGCGAGCACCACATCCTCGACCGCCCGCGCAACAACCCCACGCGCACCGCCTTCGGCATGGCGGCGGTCGTCTGGTACGCCGTGATGTGGGCAGCTGCCTCCGGTGACCTCATGGCGGTGTTCTTCCACATGTCGCTCAACGACATGATCTACATCTTCCGCTTCCTGTTCTTCGCCGGCCCGATCATCGCGTACATCGTGACGAAGCGGATCTGCCTCGGACTGCAGCGGAAGGACCGCGAGATCATCCTGCACGGCTACGAGAGCGGCGAGATCATCCGCCTGCCCCACGGCGAGTACCAGGAGCGCCACAAGGTGCACACCGATCACGAGGTGTGGGCGCTGAGCTCCTTCGAGTCCCCCGAGTACGTCCCCGCCGAGCCGGACCCCGATGGGAAGATCTCGAAGTGGGAGCGTCGCCGAGCAGCGATCTCGAAGTTCTTCTACGAGGATCGCGTCGCCCCGGTGACCAAGGACGAGCTCGATGCCGCTCACCACGATCATGGTGACCACGGCGTCGACGCCGGATCGCACTCCGGTGGAGAGCTCCCGCGCGGACACTGAGCGGAGATCCGCTCGCACGAGGCCGAGGGCCGGACTGTTACCGACAGTCCGGCCCTCGGCCGTTCACCCGGTCCTGCGAACGGCTGCTCGCCGGACTGCTCGTCCGATCACATGCAGGCCCCCAGTCCCCTCCCCCGAGGCTCCGTCCGAGCGGACGAGGCGTCCGGCACGTCACGGCTGGCCTTCGCGCTCGACCGTCAATCGCAGCCCATCACTCGCCGGCTCCGGCTCACTGAGTTCAGCGCTGGTTCGCCCTCGTCTCACACCCCAGAGAGATCGCAACGGAAACTGCTGCCGCAGTCGCAGACTGCGCAGTCCACGAGTCCACGACCGCCACAGCAGTCTGCGTTGTTGCAGACACGTATCGAAGTCGGCCGCGGTGCTGGGTTTCTGAGCGAGAGCAGGGGGGTTCGGCGCCGCCTCGGACAGCGCCGCCGCGACTGCAGCGATCCGGGCCTCATGAGGTTCGCCGCTGCGGATAGTCGGTGGTCGTGGCGTAGCCCCCACGCCAGATCGAGCATCCGTTGGAGTCCGATGCAGTGCGGTCTCGGAGGAACGAACCGATCGTCGGGGAGTTGCTGGACACCATCGCTTCCTGGAGCGCAGTGAAGCTGTACTCCTCGGGAACGGGGCACCGGCGGTCGCAGGATCGCCGATTTCAGCTGGTCGTGCTGATACCTTCGCCGCACCCTTCACCGCTGAGCACGTGTACCGCCTGGGCCTTCTTCCTGGCCGCAGCAGTGTTCGCCTGAACCCGTCGAACTCTCCTGCACGCCCGATCACCGCAGTTCGTCGCCCGTGCGCCCAGAGGATCGAGTATCCTACCGCGGATCACGCACTCGCTCGGTTCCAATTCCCCCGGAACAAGCAATCACGGGAGGCGCCCCCGGGTCGCCTGAAGGCACACGCAGAGAAGCGGGGCCGGGACATGAGTCCCGGCCCCGCCTCAGCGTGCCTGCGCTATGCGCCTGCGCTCAGTGCGCGTGGTTGCCGCGATCGTATTCGTAGACGAGTCCGACGAGTCCGACCAGGGCGATGAGTCCTCCGAACGGAACGATCCACCATCCGACGGCCACGCCGACGAAGCAGATCCCGGCACCGGTGGCGACGGTGATCGGCCACCAGCTCCACGGGCTGTAGAAGCCGTACTCATAGGCTTCATCGGAGATCTCGCCGTCGAGGTCGTCGGCGGCGATCCGTCCGATGCTCCTGTCGTGGAGGAAGAGGTACCCGCCGATCATCAGGGACATGAGCCCGACGAGGAGGATCGCCGGGAATCCGACGAGCTCCTGGAAGTCGGTGAGGAACCCGTAGATGAAGGCGATCGGGAGGAAGAACAGGATGCCCGAGCTGAAGATGATGGCTGATGTCTTCACTTCTTCGTCCTCTCCACCACTGCGTACGCGTCACGATCGTAGCCGGCCAGCTCGAGCAGCTCCGGGTGGTTCGCGTCGAACGCAGGGCGCTCGGAGCGGATCCGGGGCAGCGAGGTGAAGTTGTGGCGCGGCGGCGGGCACGAGGTCGCCCACTCGAGGGAGGAGCCGTAGCCCCACGGGTCGTTCACCGTGACCTTCGGTGCCCTGCGGGCGGTGACCCAGACGTTCCAGAAGAACGGGATCATCGACAGACCCAGGATCAGCGAACCTACGGTGGAGATCTGGTTCATCCACGTCCAGCCGTCCTGCGGCAGGAAATCCGCGTACCGGCGCGGCATGCCATCGGCACCCATCCAGTGCTGGATGAGGAACGTCATGTGGAAGCCGATGAACAGCAGCCAGAAGTGGATCTTGCCGAGCGACTCGTTGAGCATCCGCCCCGTCCACTTCGGCCACCAGAAGTAGAACCCGGCGAACATCGCGAACACGACCGTGCCGAAGATGACGTAGTGGAAGTGGGCGACGACGAAGTACGAATCGGACACCTGCTGATCGAGGACCGGGCTGGCGAGGATGACCCCGGTCAGCCCGCCGAACACGAACGTCACGAGGAACCCGAGGGACCAGAGCATCGGAGTCTCGAAGGTCAGGGAACCGCGCCACATCGTGCCGATCCAGTTGTAGATCTTCACACCCGTCGGCACCGCGATGAGCATCGTCATGAACGCGAAGAACGGGAGGAGGACCGCACCGGTGACGTACATGTGGTGGGCCCACACGGTGACGGACAGCGCGGCGATCGCGATCGTCGCGTAGACGAGGCCCTTGTATCCGAAGATCGGCTTGCGGCTGAAGGCCGGGAAGATCTCCGACACGATGCCGAAGAACGGCAGTGCGATGACGTACACCTCGGGGTGGCCGAAGAACCAGAACAGGTGCTGCCAGAGGATCGGCCCACCGTTCTCCGGGCTGAACACGTGGGCACCGAGGATGCGGTCCGCACCGAGCGCGAGCAGCGCGGCGGCCAGCGGCGGGAAGGCCATCATCACGAGGATGCCGGTGATGAGGACGTTCCAGGTGAAGATCGGCATCCGGAACATCGTCATGCCCGGCGCACGCATGGTGATGATCGTGGTGATGAAGTTCACCGAGCCGAGGATCGTGCCGAAGCCCTGGAACGCCAGGCCCATGACCCACAGGTGTCCGCCGACCCCCGGAGTGAAGGTCGTGTTCGACAGCGGGGCGTAGGCGGTCCAGCCGAACGAGGCAGAACCCTGCGGGGTGAGGAAGCCGGCGAGCGCGATGAGGCTGCCGAACAGGAAGAGCCAGAACGCGAAGGCGTTGAGACGCGGGAACGCGACGTCCGGCGCGCCGATCTGCAGCGGCATGATGACATTGGCGAACCCGGAGAACAGCGGGGTCGCGAACATCAGCAGCATGATCGTGCCGTGCATGGTGAACAGCTGGTTGTACTGCTCCTTCGTCTCGATGATCTGCATCCCGGGCTCGAACAGCTCGAGCCGGATGAGCAGCGCCATGACGCCGCCGATGCAGAAGAAGATGAAGGAGGCGATCAGGTACATGTACCCGATGGTCTTGTGGTCGGTGGAGGTGATCCAGTCGACGACGATCCGACCCTTGCTCCTGGGGAGCGGATCCCGGGTCACCGCGGTCGTGGACCGGTTCTCAGCGACGGCTGTCATTGTTCAGCCCCCTCTTCCTGCTCATAGGGATTCTGGTACCACTCGGTGCGGTCGTAATCCGGGCCGAGGATGCCGGTGTTGCCCTGCTCGCGCAGGCTGTCCGTGTATTCGATGAACTCGTTCTCCGGAACGACCTCGACGTTGAAGAGCATCTCTGCGTGGAACTCACCGCAGAGCTCGGCGCACTTGCCCACGTAGGTGCCCTCCTTGAGGGGACGAAGGTGGATCGACGACTCGCGTCCCGGGATCATGTCGCGCTTCTCGAGGAAGGCGGGGACCCAGAAGGAGTGGATGACGTCGCGCGAGCGCATGACGAGTTCGATGTCGGTGTCGGCCGGCAGGTAGAGCGTCGGTGCGTCGTAGCCCGGCTGCTCGGTGCCGTCGAGGTTGACCTGGACGCCGGCGTAGTGGACGTCCTCGGTCACATAGTTGAAGTCCCAGGCCCACTGCTTGCCGACGACCTCGATGACCTGCTCTCCCGGCGTCTCGTCGTCGATGGTCTTCTCGAGGGCGCTGACGTTGTGGAAGAAGAAGCCCACGACGAGGATGATCGGGATGACCGTGTAGAGGATCTCGATCGGCATGTTGTAGGCCAGCTGCACTGGCAGGCCCCGGTCCGACTTCTTGCGCCGGAAGGCGATGACGCACCAGAGGATGAGTCCCCAGGTGACGAGGCCGACGAGCAGGGCGGCGATCCAGCCGCCGTTCCACAGCGCGGTGTAGGCGTCCGTGTGGGAGGTCGCTCCCTTGGACTCCACCGGGAAGAACCCGACCTCCCAGACCTCGCGGGAGCACCCGGCGAGGAGGGCTGTCATGGCAACTGCGCCGACGGCCACGAGCCGTCTGGGCCAGATCCGTCGCTTGCCGCGCACTGGCTGATTCGGAGAATCCACGTGCAGCCTTTCACAACTTCCGTCGATGACCGTCCGCCCTGGTGGGCCCGCCCGCGCGCACTCCTGCGCGCCGTGCTGGCCGCCGCCGGCGGGGCGGATCACCGAATTCTGATTCTGTCTCCACATACCTTACCGCTACGCACGGTAGAAAATCACACTCAACTGCTCAATCGGTGAGAAAAGCCTGCGAATGATTCCGCTCGAGCGCGCTTCGCAGGGCGGACAGGTACTCGAAGGCGCTGATCTCCGACACGCCGAGGCGCGCGAGGTGCGGAGTCCGCCATTGCGTGTCGATGAGCCAGGGGGCGGGATCGTCTGCGCCGTCGAGGATCCCGACGAGGTGCGCGAGTGCCGCCTTCGAGGCGTCGGTGCGGGTGTGGAACATCGATTCCCCGGCGAACACTCCCCCGAGTGCGACCCCGTAGAGGCCGCCGACGAGCTCTTCGTCGGCCCGGACCTCGACCGAATGCGCATACCCCGCCCGGTGGAGCACGAGGTAGAGCTCGATGAACTCCTCGGTGATCCAGGCCCCGGGCCGGGCCGGGTCGGCGCACGCCCGTACGACCGCGGCGAAATCCGTGTCGACCGTCACGGAGAACCTTCGCATGGACCGCCGCAGGCTGGTGGAGACGTGCAGCTCACCGGGCCGCAGCACGCCACGGCGGCGCGGTGCCCACCAGCCGATCGGCCCGGAGCCGCCCTCCCCCAGCCCCATGGGGAACAGTCCGGCTCGATACGCAGAGAGGACCTGGGTGATGCTGCGCAGCTCGCCGACGGCGCGCAGATCACCCAGGTCCATGTCGTCTCCGGACTCCGGCGGAGGCGGTTCGCGGTGCGGATCGGGATCCGCCGCCGCGGCCTCAGTGGAAGGAGTCACCGCAGGCGCACGAACCGCCCGCATTCGGGTTGTCGATCGTGAAGCCCTGCTTCTCGATGGTGTCCGAGAAGTCGATGGTCGAGCCGTTGAGATACGGCACGCTCATCCGGTCGACGATGACTTCGACGCCGCCGAAGTTCCGCACGGCATCGCCGTCGAGGAACCGCTCGTCGAAGTAGAGCTGGTAGATCAGGCCCGAGCAGCCGCCCGGCTGCACCGCCACCCGGAGCCGGAGATCGTCCCGGCCCTCCTGCTGGAGGAGGCTGCGGACCTTGTCCGCGGCCGCGGTGGAGAGATCGATCTCGTGCACCGGGGCTTCGTTCGTGACTGTCATCGGGGACTCCTTCGCAGACATGTGGTTCGGACACAGGCTACATGAACGAACGCCCGTCCCGGGTGCATTATTCCGCCGACTCCGCGCCGTGTGCGAGGCGGTCGAGCAGCAGCGCCTCGGACACGATCGCGGAGGCGAAGTCGGGCAGATAGAGCGATTCGTTCGCGCTGTGCGCCCGGGCGTCGGGATCCTCCACCCCGGTGACGAGGATCGAGGCCGCCGGGAACACCGCGGTGAGATCGGCGATGAAGGGGATCGAGCCCCCGAGCCCCATGCGCACGCACTCGACACCGAAGCCATCGCTGAGCGCCTGCTGGGCGAGCGCGGTGACCGGGTCGTCCGCATCGGCCTGCCACGGGCTGCCGCTCTCCTCGGGGCCGAACTCGATCTGCGCGCCGAACGGGACCGCCTCGGCCAGGTGCTGCTTGACCGCGGCGAGTGCCGATTCCGGCGAGTCGCCCGGCGCGAGCCGGATCGAGAGCTTGGCCCGGAGCGAGGCCTGCAGGGTGTTCGAGGAGTCGTCGACGTGCGGGTTGTCGAGACCGATCACGGTGATCGACGGCTGCGCCCACAGGCGGGAGGCCAGCGAGCCGGAGCCGATGAGCGCAGTGTCCGGCAGCACCCCCGAATCGCGGCGCAGCTCCCCCTCCTCATACTCGACGTCGGCGGTCTCCCGCCGCACGAGGCCGGGCACTGCGACCGCTCCGGCGTCGTCGTGGAGCGTGGCGAGCAGCCGGGTCATGGCGAGCATCGCATCCGGCACGAGGCCGCCGTACATCCCGGAGTGGACGGCGTGATCCAGGGTGCGCACGGTGAACTCGAGTGCGGCCATCCCCCGCAGGCTCGAGGTCAGCGCGGGGACGCCGGCCGCCCAGTTTCCGGAGTCGGCGACGACGATGACGTCCCCGGTGAGCCGTTCCCGGTAGCGCTCGAGGAAATCCCGGAAGCTCGGCGAGCCGGCCTCCTCCTCGCCCTCGACGAACAGCGTCACGCCCACCCCGAGCCGCTCGCCCAGGAGTTCGAGCGCGGTGAGGTGGACCATGATCCCGGCCTTGTCGTCGGCGGCGCCCCGGCCGAACAGCCGGTCCCCCACCCGGGTCGCGGTGAATGGCGGGGTGTCCCACAGCGATTCGTCACCGGTGGGCTGGACGTCGTGGTGGGCGTAGAGCACGACCGTGGGCCGACCGGGGGGCGCCGGGATCGAGGCGACGACCGCAGGGTAGCCCGGGGTGCCGTCGGGGGTATGCGCGGTGAGGATGTCGACGCGGTCGAACCCGGCGGCCCGCGCGAGATCGGCCACCGCCTCGGCACTGGCGCGAACCGGAGCGGGGTCCAGCGTCGGCCAGGCGATCGACGGGATCGCGACGAGCGAGCCGAGCGAGTCGAGCACGCGGGGCATGATCGCCTCGAGCTCGGTGCGGAGGGCGGCGGCGGTGAGGGGTGCGGTGGATGCTGGATTCGAATCGGTCATGCGTCCGATACTATTGAATGCGTGTTTGGACGGAACAAGAACCCCGAGACCCCGAGTGCGAGCGGCTCCTCCGCCGCCGACCCTGCGACGACGCCCGACGGCGGGGCCGGCTCGCCTGCACCCGGGCACCCCGAGGCACCCGCGGCGGTGAATCCGGCAGAGGCGAAGAAGAACCGTCCGACCCCCAAGCGGAGCGCGCAGCAGGCCGCCCGCAAGCAGCCGCTCGTGCCGCAGGACCGCAAGGTGGCCAACCGGCGCGCCCGCGACGAGATGCGCAAGCAGCGCGACCAGGCGCGGATCGGCGTCATGCAGGGGGACGAGAAGTACCTCACCGCGCGTGACCGCGGACCGCAGCGCCGCTACGTCCGCGATTTCGTCGACGCGCGCTGGTCGATCAGCGAGTTCTTCATCCCGCTCGCGCTCATCGTGCTCGTCGTCGGCATGTTCGGCGGCCCGGACTTCCAAGTCATCGCGAACATCATCGTCTACGGCATCCTCGCGCTCGTCATCCTCGACAGCGTGGTCCTCAACTACCGCGTCAAGGCCCGGATGGCCGACAAGTTCGGCGGCCGCGACCGGCTCGAGAAGGGCCTGACGTTCTACCTCGTCATGCGCTCGATCCAGATGCGCCCGCTGCGCATCCCGAAGCCGCAGGTCAAGCGCGGCGAGTTCCCCGCCTGATCGCGCGCAGCAGGCGGCCGGGCCAGAACGGCCCGCCGTAGATCATCCCCGAGTACACCTGCACGAGGTCGGCGCCGGCGGCGAGCCGCGCCCGCACATCGCGGGCGTCGGACACCCCGCCCACGGAGATCACCGCGAGCCGGTCGCCGACGTGCGCCTTGACGAGACGGAGCACGTCGAAGGCCCTGCCGGCGAGCGGCCGGCCCGAGATCCCGCCGGCCTCGGCGAGGGCGAATCTCCGGTCCGACCCGTCGAGCACCGTCCGGTCGATCGTCGTGTTCGTCGTGATGAGCCCGTCCACCCCGGTGCGCAGGGCGAGCTCGGCCACCGCGATGACATCGGCGTCGGCGAGATCGGGAGCGATCTTGACGAGCAGCGGCACGTGGCCCAGGCGCGAACGGGGCGCCGGCACGGCGGACGCGGCGGCCTCCTGGACGGCACGGATGATCGGCTCGAGGGCGGCGGTGGACTGGAGGTCGCGCAGCCCCGGTGTGTTCGGCGAGCTCACATTGATGACCAGGTAGTCCGCGAACGGGGCGAGGATGCGCGCGGACTCGCGGTAGTCCTCGGCCGCCCGCACGGCGTCGACGACCTTGGTCTTGCCGAGGTTGACGCCGATGATCGGCTGCCTTCCCAGGGGCATCCGCGCGACCCGGGTGCGGGCGGTGCGGAGGTTGAAGGACGCGGCGCGCGCACCGTCGTTGTTGAAACCCATCCGATTGAGGATCGCGTCGTGGTCGAGGAGCCGGAACAGACGGGGTCGCGCGTTACCCGGCTGGCTGTGCGCGGTGATCGTCCCGACCTCGATGTGCCCGAAGCCCAGCAGTGCGAGCGCACGGACGCCGGCGGCGTTCTTGTCGAACCCGGCCGCCAGCCCGACCCGATTGGGGAAGGGCAGGCCCAGCACCTCGGCGGGATCGCCGGTGCCGGCGCTGAACAGGGCGCCGAGTGCGGCGCGCACACCGGGGACCCGGTCGAGCGCCCGCAGGCCGCCGAAGCTGATCCGATGAGCGCGCTCGGCGTCCATCGGCACGAACACGGTGCGCAGTATCAATCGGTACACGCCTCCATCCTAACGGCGGGCGACCGGGCCCGGCGCGCCTCGCGCCCCGGCGCTCACCGCGATGCCAGGACGACGGACTACGATCAGTGAGCAGGACAGCAGCCCCGACGAAAGGACATCCATGACCTCCCCCACGATCGACATCACCGCTGACGGCACCGCCCCGGCGAAGGCCCGGGCGGACGTGCTCGTCCTCGGCATGCGGTCCCAGGACGGCACCGCCGCCCTCCCGGCCGGCATCGATCTGCCCAAGGGTGCGCAGTCGGAGCTCGGCGCGGCGGCCGCCGCGGTCGGCTTCTCCGGCGCGGTCGACTCGCACGCGCGCATCCCGGCCCCCAAGGGCGTCGCCGCCCGCTCCGTGCTGCTCGTCGGCCTCGGTGAGTTCGATGAGCTCGACATCGTCGGCGAGGCAGGCGCCGACGAGGCGCATGAAGTCCTCCGCCGGGCGGCCGGCACCGCGGTGCGGGCGCTGTCGAAGGGCGAGTCCGTCGCCCTCGCCCTGCCCGCGGACACCGCTTCCGCCGCCGAGGCGATCGCCACCGGTGCCGGGCTCGGCGCCTACCAGTACACCGAGTACCGCAGCACTCCGGAGGCCAAGCGCCGCCCGACGGCGATCTCCGTGCTCACGACCGACAAGGACGGCTCGCACGGCGTAACCCGGGCCGCTCCGGTGGTCGCCGCGACGAACCGGGCCCGCGATCTCGTCAACCAGCCCCCGCTCGACCTCTATCCGGAGACCTTCGCGGACACCGTCGCCGCGCAGGCGAAGGGACGCAAGGTCAAGGTCACCGTGCTCGACCCCGCGCAGCTCGCCGCGCAGGGCTACGGCGGGCTCACCGGCGTGGGCCAGGGCTCGCCGCGCGGCCCCCGCCTCGTCAAGCTCGAGTACAGCCCCCGCAAGGCCGCCCGTCATCTGGCTCTCGTCGGCAAAGGCATCACCTTCGACTCCGGCGGGCTGTCGCTCAAGCCGGCGGCCTCGATGGAGGACATGAAGTCCGACATGGCCGGTGCCGCGGCCGCGGCCCAGGCGCTGTTCGCGATCGCGGACCTCGGCCTGCCGGTGCGCGCCACCGCCTGGCTCGCGCTCGCCGAGAACATGCCCAGCGGTGAGGCCCAGCGCCCCAGTGACGTGATCCGGATCTACGGCGGGAAGACCGTGGAGGTGACGAACACCGACGCCGAGGGGCGCCTCGTCCTCGCCGATGCACTCGTCGCCGCCCAGGAGGAGGATCCCGACCTCGTCATCGACATCGCCACGCTCACCGGCGCGCAGATCGTCGCTCTCGGCACCCGGGTGTCCGGCGTCATGGGCACCAACGGCGCGCGCAACCGGGTGGTGCTCGCCGCCGGCGCGACCGGGGAGCAGATGTGGCCGATGCCCTTCCCCGAGGAGATCCGCCGCCAGTTCGATTCCACGGTCGCCGATCTCAAGAACTCCGGCAAGCGCCACGGCGGCATGCTCGCCGCCGGCATCTTCCTCGCGGAGTTCGTCGCCCCCGGTGTGCAGTGGGCGCACCTCGACATCGCCGGACCGTCTTACAACACGGAATCCCCGTGGGGCTACACCCCGGCAGGCGGCACCGGGGTCCCGGTCCGCACCCTCATCGAGGTCGCCGCGCAGCTCTCCGGACGCTGAGCACCGGCCCGGCCCCGCGCGTGCACCCGAGTCCGGCTCGCCCTCTGGCGGGCGGGCCTCCGGGCTTCGGGCGTGAGGCGGCTTACAGCAATTCCGGCACCTCTCATCACGACATTTCCGTCGATTAGTGGAAAGATGATTGGAAACGTGCCGTCACCCTCGGCACACCCCTTCAGTACTGCGAGGAGCGATCCGTGAGCGATCCGGACAACACGTACGATCTCGTCGTCCTCGGCGGTGGCACCGGAGGATACGCCGCCGCCCTGCGCGCCGCCCAACTCGACATGAAGGTCGCGCTCATCGAGCGCGACAAGGTCGGCGGCACGTGCCTGCACCGGGGCTGCGTCCCCACGAAGGCCCTCCTCCACGCGGCCGAGGTCGCCGACTCCGCGCGCGAGGCCGGCGGCTTCGGCATCGAGGTCGAGTTCCAGGGTATCGACATGCCCAAGGTCCTCGACTTCAAGCAGGGCATCATCGACCGGAACTACAAGGGCCTGCAGGGCCTCATCAAGGCCCGCGGCATCGACTACATCGCCGGCGAGGGCAAGCTCGTCTCCGAGGACACCGTCGAGGTCACCAACGACGAGGGGACCATGGAGGTCACCGGCACCCACATGGTGCTCGCCACCGGGTCGACCTCGAAGACCATCGGCATCGACATCCGTGATCGCGTGATGACGAGCGAGCAGGCGCTGACGTACGACGAGGTGCCGGAATCGGCCGTCGTGCTCGGCGGCGGCGTGATCGGCGTCGAGTTCGCCAGCGTCTGGGCCTCGTTCGGCTCGCAGGTGACCATCGTCGAAGGCCTGCCCCACCTCGTCGCGAACGAGGACGAGTCGATCTCCAAGGCCCTGGAGAAGGCGTTCAAGAAGCGCAAGATCGGTTTCCAGGTGGGCGTGAAGTTCGACAGCGTCGAGCAGGACGACTCCGGGGTCCACGTGAAGCTCGAGGACGGCTCCGTCATCGACGCCCAGGTGCTCCTCGTCGCCGTCGGCCGCGGTCCGGTGACCGAGGGATTCGGTTTCGAGGACCAGGGCATCACGCTCGATCGCGGATTCGTCATCGTCGATGAGCGCCAGCGCACCGGGGTCGGGAACATCTACGCCGTGGGCGACATCGTGCCCGGGCTGCAGCTGGCCCACCGCTCTTTCGCGCAGGGCATCTTCGTCGCCGAGGAGATCGCCGGGCTGTCCCCGGCCCCGATCATCGAGTCCGGGATCCCGCGGGTGACCTACAGCGAGCCGGAGATCTTCTCCGTCGGCCTGACCGAGAAGAAGGCCGCCGAGGAGTACGGCGAGGACAGCATCGAGAAGGTCGAGTACCCGCTCGGTGGCAACGCCAAGTCGGCGATCCTCAAGACCAACGGGTTCATCAAGGTCGTGCGCGAGAAGGATGGCCCGGTGCTCGGCATCCACGGCATCGGCGCGCGCCTGAGCGAGCAGGCCGGCGAGGCGCAGCTCATCGTCAACTGGGAGGCGTTCCCCGAAGAGGTCGCCCAGCTCATCCACGCGCACCCCACGCAGAACGAGGCGATCGGCGAAGCGCACCTGGCGCTCGCCGGCAAGCCTCTCCACTTCCACAACTGATCCCGAGGGAGACACACCATTATGTCCAACTCCGTGCAGATGCCGGCTCTCGGCGAGTCGGTCACTGAAGGCACCGTCACCCGCTGGCTCAAGGAAGTCGGTGACGAGATCGAGGTCGACGAACCCCTGCTCGAGGTGTCGACCGATAAGGTCGACACCGAGATTCCCAGCCCCTACGCGGGCGTGCTCGAGCAGATCCTCGCCGACGAGGACGATGTCGTCGAGGTCGGCGGTGACCTCGCGGTCATCGGCGACGGCTCCGACGACTCCGCCGACGCGGACGAGTCCGAGGATTCCGCCGATGCCGAGGCGGATTCCGATGCTGAAGATTCCTCCGACGACGCCCCGGCCGACGACGAGTCCGCAGCCGACGAGGATGAGGACGACGCCGATGACGAGGACGACGACTCTGCTGATGACTCAGCCGGCGAGGATTCCGCCCCGAAGTCGGATTCGTCCGGCTCCGGCGAGGCCACCGAGGTCACCATGCCGGCGCTCGGCGAGTCGGTGACCGAGGGCACCGTCACCCGCTGGCTCAAGGAGGTCGGCGACGAGATCGAGGTCGACGAGCCGCTGCTCGAGGTCTCCACCGACAAGGTCGACACCGAGGTCCCCTCGCCTGTCGCCGGCGTCGTGCAGAAGCTCCTCGCCGAGGAGGACGACACCGTCGAGGTCGGCGAGCCGCTGGCACTCATCGGCTCCGGAGCTCCCACCGAGGACAGCTCGGATGGCGAGTCCGGCGCGGACGACACCGCCGATGACTCTTCGGACGACTCCTCCGACGATGAGGTCGCCGATGCCGAGGACCAGGCCGACGCCGAACCCGAGGACAAGGCCGACGAGGCCGCGGAGACCGACGCCGAGGGCGAGAAGGCCGCGGAGAAGGTCGATGCGGAGACCGATGAGGACCCCGAGCCGGACACGGGTTCCGGGCAGGAGTCCGAGAAGTCCGAGCCCGCCGGGAAGTCTGCGGAATCCGCGCCTGCGGAGAAGTCCGAGGGCCGCTCCGGACGCGATATCTCCGCCACGGTGAGCGCCGAGAACGCCGCCTACGTCACCCCGCTGGTCCGCAAGCTCGCGAAGACCAAGGGCGTGGACCTGTCCACGGTGTCCGGCACCGGAGTGGGCGGCCGGATCCGCAAGCAGGACGTGCTCTCCGCGGCGCAGAACGCCGCGGCCTCGCAGGCGGCGGCCCCCGTCGCCGGCGGTGCGGGCGAGCAGCGCGAGGCGTATACGCACGAGATCCCGGAGGAGGCGCAGAAGCTCCGCGGCACCACCGAGAAGGCCTCGCGCATCCGCCAGACGATCGCGTCGCGCATGCACGAGTCCTTGCAGACGACCGCGCAGCTCACACAGGTCATCGAGGTCGACATGACCCGGGTGGCCAAGCTGCGGGCCGCGCACAAGGACGCCTTCGCGCAGAAGCACGGGGTGAAGCTCAGCTTCCTGCCGTTCTTCGCCAAGGCGATCGTCGAGGCTCTGCAGGTCCACCCGAAGGTCAACGCGGTGTACGACGTCGAGGCCAAGGAGATCACGTACTTCGATCACGAGAACCTCGCGGTCGCCGTCGACACCGAGCGCGGTCTGCTCGTCCCGGTGATCAAGGACGCCGGCGAGCTCAGCATCGCCGGCCTCGCGAAGGCCGTCGACGACCTCGCCGCACGGACCCGTGAGAAGAAGATCGGGCCCGATGAGCTCACCGGCGGCACCTTCACGGTGACGAACATCGGCAGCGTCGGAGCGCTCTTCGACACCCCGATCATCAACACCCCGCAGGTCGGGATCATCGGCACCGGTGTCATCACCAAGCGTCCGGTCGTCGTCAAGACGGCCGACGGGGAGGACAGCATCGCGATCCGCGACATGGTCTACCTGCCGCTGACCTACAACCACCAGCTCGTCGACGGTGCGGATGCGGGACGCTTCCTGCAGACCATCAAGGCGCGCCTGGAGGACGGCAACTTCGAGGCGGACCTCGACCTCTGATCCACGGGTCTCCTCGCTGCAGGGGCGGGATGAGCACTGTGCTCATCCCGCCCCTGCGGCGTCTCCGTCCGTGATCCGGTAGACGCGCCAGCCGTCCGCGCCGTAGCGCAGCTCCACCCGGATGCTCACCCGGCCGTGGTCCTCGGCTGTGCCGTCGGGCGCGCTGGTCGTCGTGTGCATGCGCACCGCGAGCCGTGCCGAATCCCCGTCGGCCTCGGGCTCCCCGAGCAGCTCGAGCATGATGGTCACCCTCGTACCGCTGTGCTCCTCGACGGGCGCACGGGCGTCCGCCCGGGCCGCCGGCGAACCGGGCACCGTGAGGGTGGACAGGGCTTCGGCGTCACCGGCTTCATAGGCTGCGGCCCGGGCCTCGGTGAGGACCCGGAACGCCGTGAACGGGTCGTCCCGGTCGAACAGCTCCGGAGCGGCCGTCGTCGCGGACCCGGGCGGGGCGGAGGCTGCCGGCGGAGAGGACTCCGGCGTCGCTGCCTCCGCACCGGCGCTGCCGGACGGTCCGGATGCGGTCGGCCCGGGCGCAGCGCTCGGCCCCGCGGTCGTCCGCTGCTCGGTCTGGAGAGCGGGCAGGAGAACGAGGACCCCGATGACGACGGCGAGCATCGCACCGATCGCCGCGAGCGGGCGCAGTCCGAGCCGACGCAACCGGGCCGCGACCCGCGCGAGGCGCTCGCCCGGGGCGAGGGCACCGAAGTGCCCCGGCCACCGGCGAGGCCTCCCGCTCCTCCGGTTCCCCGCCGTGCTCCGGTGCTGAGCCCTCCTCCGACGTGTGCTCCCGTCTCGCCCCGCATTCCCGTCTCGACCCGTTGCTCCGCGCCGACCGGCCGCCCGACGGAGTCGACCCACCCCGGACGGGGCCGGTGCCTGCACGGTCCCCGCACTGCCGACTCCCCCGCTTCCCGCGGCGCTGCGCGCTCTCCTTGCGCTCCCGGCACCTCCGCGGGTCGGCTCCGCGGTCCCGGTGTCCTCAGCGGCTCCGGGGTCATCAGCGACGCCGCCGTCTGCGGGACCGGTGCGGCCGCGTGCGCCCCGTCCGTTCGCCGCAGCCGCGAGCCGCTCCGCGTACCCGGCATCGATCCGGATCTGAGCGGTCACCGCATCGGCGACCGGAACTGCGGCCTCCGCGGGGAGGAACGGGAACGGCTCAGCGTCGCCGGCGGCGGCGAGTCGAGCGGAGAGCGATCTCGGCAGCCCGTGGATGTCGAGGTCGAGCTCCGCGGCGGCTTCGAGCAATTCGATGACGATGACCGCGAGCGGCTCCGCCGGCGCGTGGCGCAGCGATCGCACCGGGATCGCTGCCTCGGTCCAGGTCCGTCCGGTCAGGCACAGGTACCCGATCTCCCCGAGCTCGACCTGCGGCTCCACCGCACCGGCCGCCGCCGTGTGGCACGGGACGGTCCGGATCGCCCCCTCGGCATCGAGGGCGAACACGTGCCGGTGCAGGCGGGTCCGGCCCGGCGGCGCTGCAGGGGTCTCCGCCAGGGCGGTCAAGCACTCCTGCAGGACACCGATCGTCTGTGCGCTCGACAATCCCCCACACGAGCGCAGGACATCGACGAGCAGCCCGCCGGCGAACCGCGGGACCCGGACCCCGGTGGCCTCGTCGCCGCCCGGCCCGAGGACCGTGATGTGCCGGATCCCGGTGGCGCCCCCTCGTGCTTCCTGCAGAATCGCCTCGGCTGCCGCCGGTTCGCCTGGGAGGAACCACGCGGTGTCCTCCCCCGCACGGATCCGGGCGATCCCCGGTGCCACCTCGGCCTCGACGTGCCATTGCCGGTCCACGCTCGGCTCCTTCGCTCGCGGTGATGGTGGAGCACCGGTCCGGCGCCCGTCGGAATCACTCTGTTGATCTCGCTCAGTGTCGTTTGATGTCCTGTGCGGTCGTTCGCATCATTCCACCAGGTGTCGACGCGGAGCACAAGAGCGTTGCCGGCCCTGTGGACGACGGCGTCCCACGGCGCCGCGCGGGAGAGGGTAAACTTGCTGAGCGAGGAATCATCCGCCATCGATCGAGCGAGAGAATGTCAACAGACTCAGAGAAGCGCCGCGGGCTGTTCAAGCGCAGGCCCAAGGATCCCAACAAGACCGGCCGCCTGGCCCAGATGAAGCAGGTCGTGCAGCTCGCCCGACGCCACAACCCGGCGTCCGTGTGGCTCATGGCTGCGGCGATCGTCGGCTGCATCGGCCTCGGCGTCATCGCCGGGTTCGTGTTCGGTGCGATGTGGCTGTGGGTGATCTTCGGTCTGCTCCTCGGCGTGTTCCTCGCCCTGTTCATGCTCGGTCGCTTCGCGGAGACCGCCGCGTTCGAGGAGATGCGCGGCCAGCCGGGTTCGATCGGCGCGGTCCTCAACACCGCCCGGCGCGGCTGGCTCATGGACGAGCAGCCGATCGCTGTCGACCCGCGGACCCGGGACCTCGTCTACCGCTCGACCGGCAAGGGCGGAGTGATCCTGTTCAGCGAGGGCCCGAAGAACCGCTCGGCCAAGATGCTCGCCAAGGAGAAGAAGCGCCACGAGCGCGTGCTGCCCAATGTGCCGATCCATACCTTCCAGGGCGGCGAGGGCGATGAGCAGATCCCGATGAGCCGCATCGTCAAGACCGTCCACCAGGTGCCGCGGCCGCTCAACAAGGCCGAGGTGCTCGCCGTGCGCAAGCGGCTCACCGCACTCGGCTCGATGACCACGCGCCCGCCGATCCCCAAGGGCATCGACCCGATGCGGGCCCGGCCGGACCGCAAGGCGCTGCGCGGCCGCTGAGGCCGGGCCGCAGGCGCCCACCCGCGCAACGGAGGCCGGGGTACGACGGGGACGTCGGCCCCGGCCTCCGGCGTGGATGACCTCCGGCGCGAATGCTGCAGGTGAGGGTGGGCCGCGGGGCCACGGATCAGCACCCGGATCGATCGCACCGGCCGCCGGTGGTCCCCGGCGCCACGGCTCAGCGGCGGACGATCACCGTGCGCGCCGCGACGTCGTGGAAGCCGCGGTTGTCGACGTTGCTGATGAGTGCGGGGACGACGGGCAGCAGCAGCGCGGTCCGGATGAGACCGGCGAGCAGTCCCGGTGCGCGGCCGGCGAGATTCATCACGCGCACGCCGAACGCCCAGTGCCCCACCGTCATGCCGAGGGTGGAGACGAGGACGAGGTTCTCGACCGCGAAGATCGAGAGGATCGCCAGCGGGTGCGCGTCGAAGAGGAACGCGGCGATCGCGTAGCACATCGCCCAGTCGAGGAGGACTCCGAGGAGGCGTCGGCCGAGCGGCGCGATGGAGCCGGGGCCCGCTTCCGGCAGGCCGAGATTCTTCCCCGGCCAGTAGTCGGCGGGGGCGCTGAACTGGGGGCCGTCGAGCCAGGAGCCGAGGTCGTCGCGATCGATCACACCTACCAGGGTACCGGCCCACGGCGTGTAACACGCTCGAAACACGGGCGATACCGCGGATTCACGCCGCCCACTAGACTGAGGGTATGACGTCGCGGCAATCCTGCCGCAGCGTCCTCCCAGCCCGACACCAGGAGTGAGCTTGTTCTCCACATCTTCCGAACTCGTGTCCTATCTCAGGGACAACGACGTCCAGTTCGTCGACATCCGGTTCTGCGATCTCCCCGGAGTGGTCCAGCACTTCAACCTCCCGGCCTCCGCCTACGGCGAGGACGAGATCAACGACGGCCTGCTGTTCGACGGTTCGTCGATCACCGGATTCCAGGGGATCCACGAGTCGGACATGAAGCTCCTCGCCGACGTCTCCTCGGCCTTCATCGATCCGTACCGCGATGCGAAGACCCTCGTAGTCAACCACTCCATCGTCGACCCGTTCACCGATGAGCCGTACTCGCGCGATCCGCGCCAGGTCGCCGCCAAGGCCGAGGCCTACCTCAAGAGCACCGGCATCGCCGACACCGTCAACGTCGGCGCCGAAGCGGAGTTCTACCTCTTCGACAGCATCCAGTACCAGAACGACCCGGGTCACGGCTTCTTCAAGATCGACTCCGAGGAGGCGGCCTGGAACACCGGTCGCGAGGAGCTCGGGGGCAACCTCGGCTACAAGACCCCCTACAAGGGCGGCTACTTCCCGGTGTCCCCCTCCGACCACTTCGCCGATGTGCGCGACGCCATCTCGCTCACCCTGCAGGAGCTCGGCTTCGAGGTCGAGCGCGCCCACCATGAGGTCGGCACCGCGGGCCAGCAGGAGATCAACTACAAGTTCGATTCCCTCAAGAAGGCCGGCGACCAGCTGCTCGACTTCAAGTACGTCGTGAAGAACACCGCCTGGGAGTTCGGCAAGTCGGCGACCTTCATGCCGAAGCCCCTGTTCGGCGACAACGGCTCGGGCATGCACTGCCACCAGTCGCTGTGGAAGGACGGCGAGCCGCTGTTCTACGACGAGAACGGCTACGCGGGTCTGTCCGACCTCGCCCGCTGGTACATCGGCGGTCTGATCGAGCACGCCGGTGCGGTCCTCGCGTTCACCAACCCGACGATCAACTCCTACCGCCGCCTGGTCCCCGGGTACGAGGCGCCCGTCAACCTCGTGTACTCGGCCCGCAACCGCTCGGCCGCGATCCGCATCCCGGTCACCGGCTCCTCGCCCAAGGCCAAGCGCCTCGAGTTCCGCGTGCCGGACCCGTCGTGCAACCCGTACCTCGCCTTCTCCGCCCAGCTCATGGCCGGACTCGACGGGATCAAGAACCGGATCGAGCCGCCGGAGCCGATCGACAAGGACCTCTACGAGCTTCCGCCGGAGGAGCTCGGCGACATCAAGCTCGTGCCGAACTCGCTCGACGAGGCGCTCGACGAGCTCGAGGCCGATCACGACTTCCTCACCGCCGGGGACGTCTTCACCGATGACCTCATCGAGACCTGGATCCGGATCAAGCGCGAGGAGGAGATCGAGGTCGCCCGCCTCCGTCCGACCCCGACCGAGTTCGAGCTCTACTACTCGATCTGATCGACCGGAACGGTCACCGGCACCCTGCCGATGACCGTCCGCACCGAGGGGGAGCATCCGTGCGGATGCTCCCCCTCGGTGCGTCCTAGACTGGGGCCATGACCCACTACGACCTCCTCATCATCGGCACCGGCTCCGGGAACTCGATCGTCGACGAGCGCTTCGACTGCCTCCGGGTGGCGATCGCAGAGGCCGGCCTGTTCGGCGGCACCTGCCTCAACGTCGGCTGCATCCCAACGAAGATGTTCGTCCACACCGCCGACCTCGCCGCGGCCGCCGCGGACTCCTCGGCCTTCGGGATCCGCACCTCCTTCGGCGGTGCCGACTGGCCGGCGATCCGCGACCGCGTCTTCGGCCGGATCGACCCGATCGAGGCCGGCGGCCGGGAGTACCGGACCAACCGGCAGCCGAACGTCACCGTCTACCCCGAACACGTCCGGTTCACCGGCCCGAAGTCCTTCACCACGGCGTCCGGCACGGAGTTCACCGCCGACCGGGTGGTCCTCGCCGCCGGCTCCCGCGCGCAGATCCCCGCCCTGCCGGGCATCGACACCGACCGCGTCGACACCCCCGGCTATCCCGTCATGACGAACGACACCGTCATGCGGATGAGCGCGCTGCCGGAGACCATGACGATCGTCGGCGGCGGGTTCATCGCCGCCGAGTTCGCCCACGTGTTCTCGGCCCTCGGTGTCGACGTCACCGTGCTCGTGCGCGGCGAGGGGCTGCTCACCGCCGCCGATGCCACCGTCACCGAGCGCTTCACCCGCGCCTTCTCCGCCCACCACCGGGTGCACCTCGGGACGCAGATCCGGCAGGCCGAGGTGTCCGCGGACGGCGTCCGGCTCCAGCTCGAGGCCTCCGGCCGGGTTCCCGACTCCCCCGTCCCGGACGACATCACCACCGACGTCGTGCTGCTCGCCACCGGCCGGGTGCCGAACATCGACGGCCTCGGCCTCGATGCGGCCGGCATCGACGTCGTCGCCGGACGCGTGGCCGTCGACGACCACCAGCGCGTGCTCTCCGACGGTGCTCCCCTGCCCGGGGTGTTCGCGCTCGGCGACATCAGCTCGCCGCACCTCCTCAAGCACGTCGCGAATCACGAGGCGCGGATCGTGCAGGCGAACCTCCTCGCCGACATCGCCGCGGGCGCCCCGGGCGCTGCACCGGACTCCGCGCTCGAGACGACGAACCACCGCGCGGTGCCCGCCGCGGTGTTCTCCCGCCCGCAGGTCGCCTCCGTGGGCGCGACCGAGGATGCCGTCCGGGCCTCGGGTGCGGAGTACACGGTGAAGATCCAGGAGTACGCCGACGTCGCCTACGGCTGGGCGCTCGAGGACACCACCGGGTTCGTCAAGATCATCGCCGACCGCAGCACCCGACTGATCCTCGGCGCGCACCTCATGGGCGATGAGGCGTCGATGATCGTGCAGCCGCTCATCCAGGCGATGGCCTTCGGCCTGCCGGCGGACCGGATGGCCCGGGAGCAGTACTGGATCCACCCCGCCCTGACGGAGGCGGTGGAGAACGCCCTGCTCGGCCTCGAGTTCACCGACTGACGGGCTCAGTCGTCGTCATCATCGTCATCGTCGTCGTCATCGTCGTCGTCCCAGTCGTCATCGTCCCAGTCGTCGTCATCGTCATCCCCTCCGCCGCCGGGCGCGCGCGGGGGCGGAGCGACCTCCTGCGGGGCGGATCCGCCTCCGCCGCCGCTGCTCGATCCCCCGCCGGAGCCGCCGCTGCCGGAACCTCCGCCCCCGGACCTCTCGCGCTCGGGTGCGGGCTGCCTGCGCTCGACCTGGAACTCCGGCCGCTCGGCCTCGCCCGCCGGGGGTGCCGCGGATTCCGAGGGGTCGAGACCGGCCTCCCCCTCCGCGCCCTCGGCGGCCTCGGTCTCCCCTGCACCGGCGTCCTGCGAGTTGCCGACGATCGGTTCGCTCTGGGAATCCGTCGGGGACATCGAATCCGTCACCCACAGCCCGATCCCGGCCATGAGGGCGAGCATCAGGGCGCCGATGGTGATCAGGGTGCGCACGGGTTCCGCCTTCCTCCTACGAATGTCTCCATGGTCCCGGCCGGGGATGAGCCGCGGATGAGTCGCGGATGAGAAATCTCTCATCCGCCCCGGTGCGGCCCGGGGCCGGTGTCCGGGTCACGCGGGCTCCTCAGCCGACCGGCGGATCCTGAAGCATCCGGTAGCCCAGGCCGCGCACCGTCTCGATCGATTCCGCGCCGAACTTCTGGCGCAGGTACCGCACGTAGACCTCGACGACGTTCGACCGGCCGTCGCAGTCGAGCCCCCACACCCGCTCGAGGATCTGGTCGCGCGAGAGCACCGTGCCGGCATGGGTGACGAAGAGCTCCGCGAGCATGAACTCCCGGGCCGACAGGTCCACCCGCCGATCCCCGACCATCGCGGTGCGGGCGTGCGCATCGAGCTCGATCGCCCCGGCACGCAGGGGGAGCGCCTCCGCCGCCGGCGCCGCCTCCGCCCGGTGCTGCTGGTGGTCGCGCAGGCGGAGCTCCACCCGTGCGACGAGCTCGGAGACCTGGAACGGCTTCGCCAGGTAGTCGTCGGCTCCCCCGGTGAGACCGTGCACGGTGTCCTCGCTCGAGGTCCGTGCGGTGCACATGATGACCGGCGTGGTGTTCTTCGACTCCCGCAGCGCGGCGAGGATCGCGAAGCCGTCGATCGTCGGCAGCCCGACGTCGAGCACGATGAGATCGTACGCCCCGTGGAGCGCGGACTGGAGGGCGAACATGCCGTCGGCGGCGACGTCGGAGGTGTGCCCGGCCTTCGTCAGGCCCTTGGCGATGAAGCGGGCGATGTTCGCCTCGTCCTCGGCGATCAGGATGTGTGCCATGGTGCCGGCTCCGTTCTCCAGGGGGTGCGGGGGATGACGATGGTGAATGCGGCGCCGTGTCCGGGCCGGGACTCGAGGTCGACCCAGCCGCCGTGCGCGTGGGCGATCGCGGCGACGATCGCGAGCCCGAGGCCGGAGCCCTCGGTGCCGCCGCTGCCGGATCCGCGGCGGAACCGGTCGAAGATGTGCGGCTGCTCCTCGTACGGGATGCCGGGGCCGTCGTCGGCCACGCGGAACAGCACCGCCGGCCCGGCCTCGGGGTGGGTGGCCGGGGACGTGGTGGCCGCAGCCGAGATCACCACGCTCGATTCCGGCGGGGTGTGGTTCACCGCGTTGCGGCACAGCTGGAGCAGGGCCTGCGCGATCCGCTGCCGGTCGATGACCATCTCCTGATCGACGGAGGTGGCGACGGTGAATCGCTGCGGGCCCAGGCTCGAGGCCTTCGCGGCGACCTCGCTGACGATCGACGCCGCAGACTCCGGGCCGATCCGGATGAAGTCGGCGTGCCCGGCTGCGGCGAGGAGCGAGAGGTCGGCGACGATGCGGCTCATCCGGTCGACCTCGTCGAGCACGAGGTCACGGGTCTCGACGACGTCGGCCGGATCGGTCTCGTCGACGACCTCGAGGTTGCCGCGGATGATCGTCAGCGGCGTCTTGAGCTCGTGCCCGGCATCGGAGAGGAAGCGGCGCTGCTCCTCCACCCCGTCCTGGACCCGGTCGAGCATGGAGTTGAAGCTCGCGCCGAGCCGGTCGATCTCGTCGCCGGTGCCGGTCACCGCGACGCGCGCGCTGAGATCGTTCGCGTCGGCCCTCCCGGCGACCTCGTTGATCTCGTGTACCGGACGCAGCATCCGCGCCATCACCCCGGCGCCGAGCACCCCGACGAGGACGAGCGTGAACAGACTGACCCCGGCGTAGATCCAGGCGCCCTGTGCGACCTCGTCGTAGAACCGTCCGAGGTCGTAGGCGATGATGAAGTAGCCCTGCGACTCGTCGCCGGGCACGGTGACCGGGACGATCGCCACCCGCATGAGCTCGGACTCGTAGGACACGTCGGTGGTGACGGTCCGGTCAGGGGTCCTGCGGCTCTCGATCTCTGCCAGCAGCGCCGGATGGGTGATGTCGACGGTGCGCTCCCCGGCCGGCACGTACACGATCTCGCCGTCGATCATCGCGGCGAAGGATTCGTGCGCGCCCGGCACGTCGGCGGTCATCGCGGCGTAGAGCAGCTCGGTGAGCGATTCGAAGGGCTCGCCCTCGGCGTCGCCGGCCGCGGAGAGGGTGCGGAGGTCGGCGATCTCGTCGTCGAGCTCGTTGTTCGCCCGGTCGGAGGCGCTCTTGGCCTGGAACGCGAAGCTCAGGCCGCCGGCGATGAGCAGGCCGGCGAAGATCGTGGAGAGCACGACGAGGAGGGTGCGGCCCCGGAACGAGCTCGCCGATTCCCGCAGCCGCGCCCGCATCGTCAGCGCAGCAGGGACTCGTACACCTGCACGGTCTCGCGGCCGATCTGCTCCCAGGAGAAGGTGTCGACGGCACGCTGCCGGCCCCGCCTGCCCATCTCGCGGGCGCGGTCGGGGTCGGAGACCATGCGGGTGAGGCCCTCGGCGAGGTCCCGGACGAACGCCTCGGGATCCTTCGGGGTGCCGGTCCCGTCGTCGAGCTGATCGATGGGCACGATGATCCCGGTGTCGCCGTCGAGCACGACCTCGGGGATCCCTCCGGTCGCGGTGCCCACGACCGGCGCGCCGCAGGCCATCGCCTCGAGGTTGACGATGCCGAGCGGCTCGTAGACGCTCGGGCACACGAAGGTCGTCGCGTGTGTGAGGAGCTGGGTGAGCTTCTCCCGCGGCAGCACGGTGTCGATGAAGACGACGCCGGAGCGGGTCTCCTGCAGCTCGGCGACGAGCCCGGCCACCTCCTGGGCGATCTCCGGGGTGTCCGGTGCGCCTGCGCAGAGCACCACCTGGACGTCCTCGGGCAGCAGGGCGACGGCGCGCAGCAGGTAGGGCAGGCCCTTCTGCCGGGTCACCCGGCCGACGAACACGACGCTCGGACGCCGCGGGTCGATGCCGTACTCGTCGAGCACCGCGGTGTCCTCGTTCGGCTGCCAGGCGCTCGAGTCGATGCCGTTGTAGACGACGCGCACCTTCCCGGGGTCGATCTGCGGGTAGACGCGCAGGATGTCGCGCTTCATGCCCTCGGACACGGCGATGACGCCGGCGGAGTGCTCGTAGGCGGTGCGCTCGGCCCACGAGGAGATCGCGTAGCCGCCGCCGAGCTGCTCGGCCTTCCACGGCCGCAGGGGCTCGAGGGAGTGCGCGGACAGCACGTGCGGGATGTCGTACATGAGGGAGGCGAGGTGGCCGGCCATGTTCGCGTACCAGGTGTGGGAGTGCACGAGGTCGGCCCCGGCGATCCCGGCGATCATCGACAGGTCGACGCCGAGCGTGCGGATCGCGGCATTCTGGTCGGCCAGCGCCGACAGCTCTGGGTAGCCGGTGGCATAAGGGATGTCGCGCCGGTCGCCGAAGGCGTGGACGCGCACGTCGATGAGCATCGCGAGGACGGCGCTGAGCTCGGCGACGTGGACGCCGGCACCGCCGTAGACCTCGGGCGGGAATTCCTTGGACACGATGTCTGTACGCACGCCCCAATCTAATCACGGACCACCTGCGGGCGTGAGCGGCGCCGGAGCGCAGGGCGTTCGCTGTGGGGTGCGCTTGCGGGCGAACCGCAGGTCACAGGGAGTGTTGGCGTGGGCGGGGCGAGCGAATAGAGTGAGAAGTGCCCGCTCGACCTCCATCGGAGAAGGACTGCGAATGTCGGATCCCCGCGTACTGTCCATCGTCCTCGCCGGTGGCGAGGGCAAGCGACTGCAGCCGCTGACCTATGACCGCGCCAAGCCCGCAGTCCCGTTCGCCGGCAGCTACCGGCTCATCGACTTCGTCCTGTCGAACCTCGTGAACTCCGGCCTGCGCGAGGTCGTCGTGCTCACGCAGTACAAGTCGCACTCGCTCGACCGGCACATCTCCGAGACCTGGCGGTTCTCCTCCCTGCTCGGCAACTACATCGCCTCCGTGCCCGCCCAGCAGCGGGTGGGCAAGCGCTGGTTCCAGGGCAGCGCCGACGCGATCTTCCAGAGCCTCAACCTGATCTTCGACGCCAAGCCCGACATCGTCGCGGTGCTCGGCGCTGACCACGTGTACCGGATGGACTTCCGGCAGATGATCGACGCCCACCTGGAATCCGGCCTGCCCGCGACCGTCGCCGGCGTCCGGCAGCCGGTGGCCCTGTCCAAGCAGTTCGGGGTCATCGAGACCGTCGAGGACGACCCGAGCCGGATCTCCGCCTTCGTCGAGAAGCCGGCCTCGACCCCCGGCCTGCCCGACTCCCCCGGCGAGTTCCTCGCCTCGATGGGCAACTACGTGTTCGATGCGCAGGCGCTCATCGACGCGGTCGTCTCCGATTCCAAGGACGACTCCTCCTCCCACGACATGGGCGGGGACATCATCCCCTCGTTCGTGTCCCGCGGCGAGGCCGGCGTGTACGACTTCGCGAACAACGTCATCCCCGGGTCCGGGAGCAAGGATCACGGCTACTGGCGGGACGTCGGGACGATCGACTCGTTCTACGACGCCCACATGGACCTCATCGCCCCGGTCCCGTCGTTCGACCTGTACAACATGCGCTGGCCGATCTACACCCGCCACACGGTGCTGCCGCCGGCGAAGTTCGTCCACGACATCGACCACCAGCCCGGTCGCGCCGTCGATTCGATCGTCTCCCCCGGCGTCGTGATCTCCGGCGGCTACGTCGAGGGTTCGGTGATCTCCCAGGGGGTGACCGTCGACTCGCTCGCGGCGGTGTCCGCCTCGGTCGCCATGGACAATGTGCGGATCGACCGCGGCGCGCGGGTGCACCGGGCGATCCTCGACAAGAACTCGGTGGTGCCGCCCGGCGAGACCGTGGGGCTGTTCCCCGAGGTCGACCGGCGACGCGGCTTCACCGTCACCGACAGCGGGCTCACGGTCGTGCCGAAGAACCACACCGTCAACGACGACCCGTTCGACGACGCCCCGCGACTCCATCCCTGAGTGCGGCCCTTCCCCTGAGTGTGGTGCGGCCCCACCCCTGAGTGCGGCTCAGTCGAACTCGTAGAACAGCCGCTCCATGACCTTGCGCGCACGCCGGGTCGCCCCGAGGTACTCCTCCGCGAGCCGCTGCGCGCTGCCCGGCCGGTAGCCCATGAGTCGGGCGGCGGCCTCGAGTTCGGTGTGGTCGGCGGGCAGCGCAGCGGCGGTGCGGCCGCGGAACAGCATCACCGCCGACCGCAGCGCGGTCGCCATCGACCAGGCGGTCTCGAGCGTCCGCGCATCGTCCTCCCCCGCGAGCCCGGCATCCACCGCGGCGTGGAGCGCCCCGAGCGTCGAGGTGGTCCGCAGGCCGGGATGATCCGCCGCATGGCGGAGCTGCAGGAGCTGCACCGTCCATTCGACGTCGGACAGCCCGCCGCGGCCGAGCTTGATGTGCCGCTTGGGGTCCGCCCCGCGCGGCAGCCGCTCGCTCTCCATCCGGGCCTTGAGCCGGCGCATCTGCCGCAGCGATGACACCGGGACCTCGCCGGGATAGCGCAGGGGGTCGATGAGCGCGTCGAACGCCTCGCGCAGCTCTCCCGAACCGGCGATCGGGCGGGCGCGCAGGAGCGCCTGCGCCTCCCAGGGCTCCGACCACTTGGCATAGTAGCGGCGGTACGACTCGAGTCCGCGGACGAGCGGGCCGGACTTGCCCTCGGGCCGGAGGTCGGCGTCGATGTCGATCTCGAGGCTCGCGGATCCGGTGCCGCCGAGCGCGGAGGTGAGCGCCAGCGCCACCTTCTTCACGTGCGCCGTCAGACGCCCCGAGGCCTCGGAGTCGAGGTCGTCCACCAGCGGACGGTGGACGAACATCACGTCGGCATCGGAGAAGTAGCCGATCTCCGCCCCGCCGAGCCGGCCCATCGCGATCACCGCGAACTCGTAGTCGGGGACATCGGCCTCGGCGTCGAGCCCGGCGCGCACGGCGGACAGCGCGGCGTCGATCGTGATCTCCATGAGCTGGGAGAGGATGCCGGGGATCGCGGGGAGCTCGACGGCGTCGAGCACGTCGCCCAGCGCCGTGCGGAGCACCTCGCGGCTGTAGAGCGCACGGATCGGCTCGACCGCCTCGGCGCCGTGCCGCTCGAGGAGACCTGCGGCCTCCTGGCGCAGCGAGTCCACGCTGCGCGGCTGCAGGCGCTCCTGATCGTCGAGCCAGGCGGCGGCCGCGGGATTGTGGAGCAGGAGGCCGGTGGCGAACTCCGACAGGGAGAGCACCTGTGCCATGGACCGCGCGGCGACCCCGGAGTCGCGGAGCAGCTTGAGGTACCAGTTCGACCCGGACAGGGACTCCGAGAGCCGCCGGAACGCGAGCAGGCCGGCATCGGGGTCGACGCCCTCGGAGAACCAGTCGAGGAGCGCGGGCAGCACCTGGCGGTGCACGACGGCGGCGCGGCTCACCCCGGAGGTCAGGGCGGCGATGTGGCCCATCGCGGCCTTCGTGCCCCGGTACCCGAACGCGGCCAGGCGGGCTCGAGCGGCCTCGGCGGACATCGCGGTGAGCGCGTCCTGCCCCGCGGCGGCCTCGAGGATCGGGCGGTAGAAGATCTGTTCGTGCAGGCCGCGCACCCGCTTGCTGTGGGCGGTGCGGTCGTCGGCCAGACGCCCCTCCGAGCGGTCGCCGAGCGCGTACACGCTGCGCGCGAGCGTGCGCAGCTTCGACTCCTGGTCGGGCAGCAGGGCGGTGCGCTGCATGCGGGGGATCTGCAGCCGGTGCTCGACGACCCGCATGAAGCGGTAGGCCTCGGCGAGATCGGCGGCATCGGCGGAGGCGATGTACCCGGTCTCGCCGAGCGCGGCGAGCACCCGCAGGGTGGTGGGGACGCGGATCCGGTCGTCGGCGAGACCGTGGACGAGCTGGAGGAGCTGGGCGGAGAACTCGACATCGCGCAGCCCGCCGGGGCCGAGCTTGATCTGCCGCTCGGTCTCCTTCTTGGGGATGAGGTCGACGACCCGCACCCGCATCGCGCGGACCTGTTCGATGAACCCATCGCGGCCGGAGGCGGTCCACACGTAGGGGTTGAGGGTGTCGTACCAGGCGGCGCCGAGTGAGGCGTCGCCGGCGATCGGGCGGGCCTTGAGCAGGGCCTGGAACTCCCAGTTGTGGGCGACCTCGGCGTAGTAGTGGTCGAACTCCTCGAGCTTGCGCACGAGCGGTCCGGCCTTGCCCTCCGGGCGGAGCGCGGCATCGAGCTCCCACAGCGCGGGCTCGGCCGCGGAGCCGCTGATGATCTCGACGAGCCGCAGCGCCAGGCGGGTCGCGGCCCGGGCTGCGGTGTCGTCGGGGGCCTCGCCGCGCGCGGCGTAGCAGAACACGACGTCGACGTCGCTGACGTAGTTGAGCTCGCGCGCCCCGCACTTGCCCATCCCGATGACGGCGAGCGAGGCGGTGTCGGCGTCCTCGGTCTCCGCGCGGGCGATCGTCAGACCGGCGTCGATCACCCCGGCGGCGAGGTCGCTCAGCAGCGCGGTGACGGATTCGACGATCGATGTCGGCTCGAGGGCGGCGAGGTCGTCGACGGTGACCTGGACGAGCAGGTCGCGGTAGCGGCGGCGCAGCGCGGCCACGGCCTCCTCCCCCGTCATCGTCGCGGTCGGGAGCTCGGCATCCGGATCAGCGCCGACGGCGGTGAACAGCGTCCGCCGCAGCGCGTCCGGTGCGGCGTCCTCGGAGCCGACGATGAGGTGGGTGTCCTCGCCGTTGAGCACGAACACCGAGTCCGGCCAGCGCACGAGGTGATCGATGCTCGCCTCCGAGGCGCCGGCGAGCAGGATGAGACGGGACAGGAAGGCCGGGGACCCGGCGAGGGCGGCACGCAGCCGATCCCCCTCCCCCTCGCGGGCCACCGCCTCGACGACCCGGAGGACGCCGAGCGCGGCGGCGTCGGGATCCGCCGCCGCACTGAGCAGGCCGGCGACGGCGGGGCCGGCGAGCACCTCGGCCCCGAGGAGCTCGTCCGCCTCGCCCATGAACCGCTGGGCCCGGGCGGACGTCCCCGCCCCGCCCGAGCGCGCCGGGTCGCCGCGTCGCGTGCGCATCAGGGTGCGGTGAAGTGCCGGCCGAGCTCGTACTCGGTGACCTGCGCACGGTAGTCGTTCCACTCCTCGCGCTTGTTGCGGAGGAAGAAGTCGAACACCTCCTCGCCCAGGGTCTCGGCGACGAGTTCGCTGTCCTCCATCCGTGCCAGCGCCTCGTCGAGGCTCGCCGGCAGCGCCTCGATGCCCATGGCGCGGCGCTCGTTGTCGCTGAGCGTCCACACGTTGTCCTCCGCCTCCTCGGGGAGCTCGTAGCCCTCCTCGATCCCCTTGAGCCCGGCGGCGAGCATGACGGAGTAGGCGAGGTACGGGTTGGCGGAGGAGTCGATGCCGCGATACTCGATGCGCGCCGACGAGGACTTCCCGGACTTGTACTGCGGCACCCGGATCAGCGCAGAGCGGTTCCGGTGGCCCCAGCAGATGTAGCTCGGCGCCTCGTGGCCGGTCCAGATCCGCTTGTAGGAGTTGACGTACTGGTTGGTCACGGCACTGATCTCCGCGGCGTGGCGGAGCAGGCCGGCGACGAACCGGCGGCCGGTCTGCGAGAGCTGGTACTCCCCTGCCGGCTCGTAGAAGGCGTTGCTCTCCCCCTCGAACAGCGACATGTGCGTGTGCATGCCGTTGCCGGGCCGGTCGGCGAGCGGCTTGGGCATGAAGGATGCGTAGACGCCCTGCTGCAGCGCCACCTCCTTGACGAGGGCCCGGAAGGTCATGACGTTGTCGGCCATGGTGAGGCCGTCGGCATAGCGCAGATCGATCTCGTTCTGGCCGGGGCCGGCCTCGTGGTGGGAGAACTCGACGGAGATCCCCATCGCCTCGAGCGTCTGCACGGCGGTCCGGCGGAAGTCGTTGGCGGTCCCGCCGTTGACGTGGTCGAAGTAGCCGGCGGTGTCGACGGGCACCGGCGGGCGGCCGCCGAGCTCCCCGGATTCGAAGAGGTAGAACTCGATCTCAGGGTGGACGTAGAAGGTGAAGCCGCGCTCACCCGCCCGATCCATGGTCCGGCGCAGCACGTTGCGGGCATCGGATGCCGCGGGATGGCCGTCGGGCGAGTAGATGTCGCAGAACATGCGGCCGGTGGGCTCCGACTCCCCGCGCCACGGCAGGAGCGAGAAGGTCGAGGGGTCGGGGCGCAGGACCATGTCGGACTCGAACACCCGGGAGAAGCCCTCGACGGAGCTGCCGTCGAACCCGATGCCCTCGCCGAATGCGCCCTCGAGCTCCGCCGGGACGATGGCGACGGACTTGAGCTGGCCGAGCACGTCGGAGAACCACAGCCGGATGAACCGGACGTCGCGGTCCTCGACGGTGCGGAGCACGAACTCCTGCTGGCGGTTCATGGATCCCATCAGGACTTCCAGTCCCGGTCCTCGGACTCCCAGTCCGCGGTGTTCTCCGCGGCCCGGGACAGCGCGTTCTGCGCCTCCTCGGCGGTGTCGTAGGGGCCCATCCGGTTCTCCCACGCGCTCGCGCGCCCCTTCTCCACCTGGTTCGTCTTGGTGTTGTACCAGAACTTCTCTGCACCGGCATCGGTGTTCGCGTCCGACATCTCGGGTCTCCTTCGGCTGCGGGGGTGCGGTGGGGCGGCTGCGCCCCCGGTCCGCACGCGGTTGGCGGGTTCCGCTCCCACCTTACCGCCGTGCCGGGCCGCGTCCCCGTCCCACCGTCTAAAGGTTTGCTCGGCCGACCTTTAGGGGCGTACAGTGTGGTGACCCGATACCCCGGCGGCGTACGCCGCCACCCCCGAGGGAGAGAATCGATGAAGGTCGCCGTCCCGACAGAGATCAAGAACAACGAGAACCGCGTGGCCATCACCCCCGCAGGCGTCCACACGCTCGTCGAGGGCGGCAACACCGTCGTCGTCCAGGCCGGCGCCGGCATCGGCTCCTCGATCAGCGACGAGGAGTACCGGGAGGCCGGCGCGGAGATCATCGAGGATCCCGCCGAGGTCTGGCAGGCCGGTGAGATGGTGCTCAAGGTCAAGGAGCCCATCGCCGAGGAGTACGGCCACCTGCGCGAGGACCTCATCCTCTTCACCTACCTCCACCTCGCCGCCGACGAGCCGCTCACCACTGCTCTGCGCGAGGCCGGCACCACGGCGATCGCCTATGAGACGGTGCAGCCCGAGGGCGGCGGTCTGCCGCTGCTCGCCCCGATGTCGGAGATCGCCGGCCGGCTGTCGACCCAGGTCGGAGCCCACACGCTCCTCAAGGCCAACGGCGGTCGCGGCATCCTGCTCGCCGGCGTGCCCGGGGTCCGCCGCGGCCGCGTCACCGTGATCGGCGCCGGAGTCGCCGGCACGAACGCCGCCCGCATCGCCATGGGGATGGGCGCCGAGGTCGAGATCATCGACATCAACGCCCAGCGGCTGCGTCACCTCGACGAGATCTACGGTGCGAGCCTGCAGACCACGGTGTCGAACCCCTACGAGATCGCCCGTGCCCTCGAGACCTCCGACCTCGTCATCGGCTCCGTGCTCATCCCCGGCAAGCGCGCCCCCAAGCTCGTCACCGATGAGATGGTGCAGGGCATGCGGCGCGGTTCCGTGCTCGTCGACATCGCGATCGACCAGGGCGGCTGCTTCGAGAACTCGAAGCCCACGACCCACGACGATCCGACGTTCCCGGTGCACGACTCGGTCTACTACTGCGTGGCGAACATGCCCGGCGCGGTGCCGAACACCGCGACCAAGGCCCTGACGAACGCGGTCATGCCCTACGCCGCCCGGATCGCGAGGTCCGGCTGGCGCGAGGCGCTGGTGGCCGACCCGGCGCTCGCCCGCGGCCTCAACGTCCAGGCCGGGAAGGTGACGAACGAGAACGTCGCCGAGGCGTTCGGTCTCGAGCACATCACGCCGGCCGAGGCGATCGACGCCTGAGCACGGCCCTCTGGCTGCGCCCAGCGGCGGCCCGGAGAGCTTCGGCTCCCGGGCCGCCGGCGTGCGCGGGCGCCCCTGTGAGCAGCCGAGAGCGGGCGGGCCGCCGGCGTGCTCGCGCGGGAGCGGGCCGTCAGCCGGCCATCATCGTCGTCGCCCGGAAGTGCTCCTCGCACAGCCGGCCGGCGGCAGGGCCGTCGCCGTCGCGGATCGCCTCGACGATCGCCGAGTGGTCGGCGCAGGCGCGGGCGAAGAGCTCCGGCGAGAACGGATCGTGGCGGAAGCCGGTGTTGATCCGCCGGTCGAGATCGGTGACGATCCGCACGATCTCCGGGTTGTGCCCGGCGAGGGCCACGGCGTGGTGGAAGCGGGCGTCGGCGAGCCGGGCCCCCGCGGCATCGGCCTGGGCGGCGTAGGCCTCGGCGAGCCCGGCGATCTCCTCGGCCTCGGCCGCGGTGCGCCGCTGCGCGGCGAGCAGCGCGGCCCGGTTCTGGACCACGGCGCGCGCGTCGAGCAGGTCGATGCGGGTGCGGTGGAACTCCTGCAGGCGGTCCTCGATCCCGGCCAGTGCCCGGGAGTCCCATTCGGCGACGAAGGTGCCGCCGCCCCGCCCGCGCCGGCGCACGATGAAGCCGCCGCGCTCGAGCCGGTCGAGGGCCGCGCGGACGGAGGACCGTGACACCTGCATCGCCGCGGCGAGCTCACGCTCCGGCGGCAGCGCCGAACCCACCGGGAGGGCGCCGACGGCGATCGAGGACATGATGTGGTCGGCGATCTGCTGGGGCGCGCTCGTCATCACGACGACGTCCCCCAGACCGTCGCCCAGACCGGACAGCGGTGTGCTCATGCGACCTCCTCGGGAACCTCCATCCTAGTCCCGCACCGCGGACTGCGGACCGGGCCGGACGCCGATTAGACTGGCCGCATCATGACATCACACGCGCCGCTGGGCACCCTCACACCAGGAACCGTCTCCCCCGTCCGCAGCGTCCCCGCCGACATCCCGCGTCCGGAGTACGTGGGCCGTGCGGTGCCGGACGAGGGACGCGGCGGGGACCACTACACGCCGGAGGAGATCGAGCGCATCCGGGCGGCCGGCCGGATCGCCGGCAACGCGCTCGCCGAAGCCGGTCGCGCCATCGTCCCCGGCGTCACCACCGACGAGCTCGACCGGATCGCCCACGAGTACCTCTGCGACCACGGCGCCTACCCGTCCTGCCTCGACTACCGCGGCTTCCCCAAGTCGATCTGCACCTCGATCAACGAGGTGATCTGCCACGGCATCCCGGATTCCACCGTCCTGCAGGACGGGGACATCATCAATCTCGACATCACCGCGTACAAGGACGGGATGCACGGGGACACGAACTACACCTTCTGCGTCGGCGAGGTCGACGAGGAGTCCCGGCTGCTCGTCGAGCGCACGTACGAGGCCACGATGCGCGGGATCAAGGCGGTGAAGCCGGGACGCGAGATCAACGTCATCGGCCGCGTCATCGAGAAGTACGCCGGACGGTTCGGATACGGCGTCGTGCGCGACTACACCGGGCACGGGGTGGGCCGCGAGTTCCACTCCGGCCTCATCGTCCCCCACTACGACGCCGCGCCGGCCCACAACGAGGTCATGGAGCCGGGCATGGTGTTCACCATCGAGCCGATGCTCAATCTCGGCACCGAGAAGTGGGAGTCCTGGGACGACGACTGGACCATCGTCACCGCCGACCGGAAGCGCTCCGCACAGTTCGAGCACACCCTCGTCGTCACCGAATCCGGTGCCGACATCCTCACCCTGCCCGACGAGTCCACCGCGATCTTCCACGGCCCGGCGGCCTGACGCCGCCCCACGAGCCCGACCCGTTCCCCGAAAGGCGGATCATGACCGACTTCCTCCACTCCGACACCCCCTACGGCATCGGCATCGACATCGGCGGCACCGGGATCAAGGTCGGCCTCGTGTCCCTCGTCGACGGCACCCTGCCGTTCAAGCGCGTGCGCGTGCTCACCCCCAAGCCCGCCACCCCGGAGGCGGTCGTGGGTGCGGTGGCCGATGCCGTCGACCAGGTGGTCGACAAGGCCGTGCGCAAGAAGGTCGTGCCGGACGCCGCGGCGCTCGCCCGGCTGCCGCTCGGCGTCGCCTTCCCCGGCGTCGTCAAGGAGGGCACGGTGCTGTTCTGCCCGAACCTCGACCAGAGCTGGATCGGCGAGCACCTGCCCGAGGCGATCACCCGGGCCACCGGCCGCAGCTGCTTCGTCATGAACGACGCCGATGCCGCCGGATTGGCTGAGATGACCTTCGGCGCCGGGCGGGGCCACCGCAAGCAGACGGTGATCATGACGACGCTCGGCACGGGGATCGGCACCGCGCTGTTCCACGATGCGGTGCTCGTGCCGTTCACCGAGCTCGGTCACCTCGAGATGAACGGGGCGGATGCGGAGACGCAGGCGGCGGAATCCGTCAAGGTCCGCGAGGGGCTCGAGTACGCCGAGTGGGCGCAGCGTCTGCAGCAGTACTACTCGATGCTCGAGATGCTCTTCACCCCGGACCTGTTCATCGTCGGCGGTGGGATCTCGAAGAGCCACGAGCAGTTCCTGCCGCTGCTTCGGCTGCGCGCGGAGATCGTGCCGGCCGAGCTCCGCAACGACGCCGGCACGGTGGGTGCGGCGTATCTCGCGGCCAACGGGGGCCGGGCGAAGGTGCGCAAGCACAAGGGGTGAGGACAGGCCGCCTGTACGCCGGGTTCTGTCCACGGGCCGGTTGCCCGGACACCGTTCGACGGTCATCTGTCTAGGGCCGCCGTTGCCGACGGCCTCGAGCGATCCACCCGACAGCTCGGGCGAGCAGCCCTCGGACGCTGTCTGTCTGATCTTGCTCCCAGCGGGGTTTACCCAGCGATTCCGGTCACCCGGAACCCTGGTGGTCTCTTACACCACCGTTTCACCCTTACCGGCCTGCACCAGGCAGGCAGGCGGTCTGCTCTCTGTTGCACGTGCCCGCGGGTCGCCCCGGGTGGGTGTTACCCACCGCTGTGCTCTGCGGAGCCCGGACGTTCCTCGTCAGCGTTCCCGCTGCCGCGACCGTCCGGCGACCTGTCCTCGATCACCCAGTGTAGTCGCAGGCGGCCCGAGCCCGGGCCACGCCGTCCTCGCTGACCATAACCCCGGGTCAGGGGGCGGCTGGGCGGCCTCTAGGATGGTGGACCGTGATCATCCTCCTCCCGCCCTCCGAGGGCAAGACGCCCGCCGCGACCGGACCGCGCCTCGACCTCGTCGCGCTCAGCCTGCCGGAGCTCACCGGCGCCCGCGCCGAGGTGCTCGACGCGCTCGCCGAGGTGTCCGCCGCCCCGGATGCGCTCGACCGGCTGGGCGTCGGGGCGGGCATCGCCGAGGACGTCGCCCGCAACACGCGGCTCACCGAGATCCCCTGCGCGCCGGCGCTCGACACCTACTCCGGAGTGCTCTACTCGGCGCTCGGCCGGCTCACCCCGACGGCGCGTGCCCGGCTCGGGCACGTCTGGGTATCCTCGGCGTTGTTCGGGATCGTCGCCGCACTCGACCCGATCCCCGCCTACCGCCTGTCGATGAAGACCCGGCTCTCCGGCCAGGTGCTCTCCACCTGGTGGCGCACCCGCCTCACACCGGTGCTGGATGACGAGTTCGCCGGGCAGCTCGTCCTCGACTGCCGCTCGACGGAGTACCGGAAGTCGTGGCCGGGCCCGCCGGAGCGCACCGCCGTCGTCGACGTGTACACCGAGTCCCGGGGCCGGCGCACCGTGGTCTCGCACAACGCCAAGCACACGCGCGGAGAGCTCGTCGGCCGCCTGCTGCGCTCCCGGGCCGCGCTGCCGGAGGACTTCCGCGGCCTCGTCACGGCGGCGAAGCGGTACCACGCGGTCGAGTTCACTCCCCCACAGGGCCGGCAGCCGGCCCGGCTCGACATCATCCTGCCCGGCTGAGGCGCCGGAGCGGGGCGGGCCTCCGGACGACGGCGGGTTCCGGGTGCAGTCCGGTGCGGATACCAGCGAGTAACCGCACTGCAGTGGCTGTTGAGTGCCAGAACCGCACTGAGGTGGCTCAGGAACCGGCGTTTCGCACCGCGGCCGTCCAGCTGGTCCGTGCCGTCAGCCCAGCGGCGTGACGAGGAGCGTCTCGCAGGAGTCGCATTCGACGACCGTGCCGGGCTCGGAACCGGAGAGCGCATCGCGGGCGACGCCGCTGAGCTCGTCGCCGCAGGCGCCGCAGGTGCCGTGAGCGAGCACTGCGGCACCGATCTGGCCCGCGGTCTCCTTCGCGCTCAGCCGCTGCCGGATGTCGGCCGGGAGCTTCTCCGCCGTGCCGGCGCGCTCGGCTTCGAGCTCCGCGGCCTCGGCGGCGAGCTCCTCGGCGCGTGCCTTGCGCTCGGCCTGGAGGTCCTTGCCGCGGGCGGCGATCGCCGCGCCCTCCTGCCGCAGGTCCCGGATCTCCGCGTCCTGCTCCTCGACCGTGCCGAGCGAGGTGAGCTGGTCCTCCTCGACCGTCTCCCGCGCGGTCTTCGCGGTCTCGATGTCGCCCTGGAGCGCCACGAGGTCGCGGGAGGTCAGCCCCTCACCCGAGGCCAGGCGGGACTCCATCCGCTCGATCGTCGCCCCGCGGGCGGCGACGTCGGTCTCGAGCGCGGTAGCGCGCTCGGACTCCGCGGTGCGGGTCGCCTCGAGGGCGGCGATGCGCTCGGCGTTGGCCTTGTGCTCGGCGGCGAGCCCGCGCAGCTGTTCGAGGAGCTCGGTCTGCTTCGCGGCGTGGACGTTCTTCCGCAGGCGGGCGGACAGATCGATCCAGTCGAGGAGGGCGCGGTGTTCGGTGTCGGTGAGCGGCATTCTCAGTCCTCGGTCGGAGCGGACGGGTCGGCGGCCCCGGGCCCGAGCGGTGCGGGACGGGTGGCGCCCGGTTCATCGAGCGGCTGGTCGATGCGCAGCGTCCACGGGTCGGTGCGGGTGCGCGACACGGTGATGTCGAGGGCGCATCCGGCGTCCTCGGCCGCGGTCGCGAGCTGGTCGGCGGCCCGATCGAGCCACAGCGCCTCGGCCGCCCAGTGGGAGATGTCGATGAGGTGCGGGGTGTCGTCGGTCCGGTGTGCGGTGTCCCGGGCCTCGCTGGCCGGGTGGTGGCGCAGGTCGGAGGTGATGTAGACCTCGGCGCCGGAGGCGCGCACAGCGTCGAACAGCGAGTCGCCTGCGCCGCCGAGCACCGCGACCCGTGTCACCTCGGCCGCAGGGTCTCCGGCGATCCGCACTCCGGTCACGGTCGGATCGAGCACCTCTGCGAGTCGGCGGGCGAGGTCCTCCACGGTCTGCACCGCAGACAGGGTGCCGACCCTGCCGATGCCCACCCCGGCGGGCGCCTCGGCGGTGGGGGCCAGCGGAGCCGTATCGGTGAGGCCGAGGGATTCGGCGAGCACGTCGGAGACCCCGCCGAGCGCGGAGTCCGCGTTCGTGTGCGCGTTGAACTGGGCGACGCCGGCGCGGATCAGGGCATGGACCGCACCGCCCTTGAGGGTGCCGGCATTGACGGAGGTGACCCCGCGCAGCAGCAGCGGGTGGTGCGTGATGAGCATGTCGTACCCGCCGTCGACCGCCTCGGCGACGACGGCGTCGACGGGATCGAGAGCGAGCAGGATGCTGCGCACGGGAGCATCCGGGTCGCCCACGGCGAGCCCCACGGTGTCCCAGCTCTCGGCGTAGGCCGCCGGCCACAGCTGCTCGCACAGGTGCATGATCGTTCTCACGGTCGCGGTGCTCATGGTGCCACCGTAGTACACGCCCACCCGCCGCCGAGGCGGTGTGCCGGTGCGCGGTGCACGGTGCCGTTCGGAGAGCGGACAGCCCTGGGAGGATGGCGCGGCGCACATTAGGGTGGTGCCATGAACTCGATCCCAGCGCTGCGATCCAGCACCATCGCCGACCTCCTCCGCCGCACCGCCCGCCGCACCCCCGAACGGACCGCCCTCGTCTTCGCGGACCGCACGTGGACCTACGCCGAGCTCGACACCGCGGTGACCGCGCTCGCCCGGCATCTGCTCGCCCAGGGGCTCGAGCACGGTGACCGGGTGGCCGCGTACGGCAGGAACTCCGACCTCTACGCCCTCGTCTTTTTCGCCACCGTGCGCGCCGGCCTCATCCACGTGCCGGTGAACTACCAGCTCAAGACCGACGAGCTCGAGTACATCCTCGACAACTCCGGGGCTCGCCTGGTGATCTCGGACGCCGCGATGGCCGCCGATGTCGACGCCACCGAGGCCGGTCGCGCAGCGCTGCGAGCGGACTTCGAGGACCTCCTCGACACCGTCCAGGCCCCGGACGTCGCTCCGGAGGCGATGGGCGAGTTCGACGTCACCGACACCGACGTCGCCCAGCTGCTCTACACCTCGGGCACGACCTCGCTGCCCAAGGGAGCGGTGATGACGCACCGCGCGCTCATGCACCAGTACATGAGCTGCCTCGACGTCCTCGACTTCGATGCCTCCGACCGGCAGGTCCATGCGCTGCCGCTCTACCATTCGGCGCAGATGCACGTCTTTCTCATCCCGGGGCTCATCAAGGGCGCGCTCAACATCATCGTGCCGGCCCCCGTGCCCGGCGAGCTGCTCGAGCTCATCGAGGCCGAGCGCATCAACACCTTCTTCGCCGCTCCGACCGTGTGGGTCGCGCTCGTCAACCACCCGGACTTCGCGACCCGGGACCTCACGAGCCTGCGCAAGGCATACTACGGGGCGTCGATCATGCCCGGGCCCGTGCTCCACAAGCTCGTCGCCCACCTCCCCGAGCTCGGCTTCTACAACTGCTTCGGGCAGTCCGAGATGGGCCCGCTCGCCACGGTGCTGAGGCCCGAGGAGCACCAGGATCGGCTGGGCTCGGCCGGACGCCCGGTGCTGTTCGCCGAGACCCGCGTCGTCGACCCCTCCGGCGTGGACGTGGGACCGGGCGAGCAGGGCGAGATCCTCTACCGCTCCCCGCAGCTGTGCGAGGGCTACTGGAACAAGCCCGAGGCCACGGAGGAGGCGTTCCGCGACGGCTGGTTCCACTCCGGCGACCTCGTGATCCAGGACGCCGAGGGGTACGTCGAGGTCATCGACCGGGTCAAGGACGTCATCAACACCGGCGGGGTGCTCGTCGCGAGCCGGCAGGTCGAGGACGCGATCTTCGAACTCGACTCCGTCGCCGAGGTCGCCGTCATCGGGATGCCCGACGAGAAGTGGATCGAGGCGATCACCGCCTATGTCGTGCCCAAGGACGACTCCCTCACCGAGGCGCAGGTCATCGAGCACGTCAAGGGCCGGCTCGCCGGCTTCAAGGTGCCCAAGGCGGTCCACTTCGTCTCCGAGCTGCCGAAGAACTCCGCGGGCAAGATCCTCAAGCGCACGCTGCGCACCGGCTGAGGCGGCCGGGAGCTCGAACCGGCGGGGTCGAGCTGCGGGGAACCGGTGCCGTGCTCGTCACCCGTTCCTGGCAGCACCGTTCGTTCCTGACAGCACCCTTCGTTCCTTGACGTCGTCGGCCGGTTCCGTCAGCGTGGGAGGTGCCATCTGCGGCGGCCGCGCTGCCGTCGCTCCCACCGAAAGAGGAGGACGATGCTCATCGTCGATCGTGACGATCTCAACGGGACCGACCAGGACGTCACGTCCGAGACCTGGCGCAGTCGCCGCATGGTGCTCGCCCGCGACGGGGTGGGTTTCTCCCTCCACGACACCGTGATCTACGCCGGCACCACCTCGACGTTCCACTACCAGAACCACATCGAGGCCGTGTACTGCGTCCAGGGGACGGGCACCCTGACGAACGAGGAGACGGGCGAGGTGCACGAACTCCGCGACGGGACGATGTACCTGCTCGACGGGCACGAGAAGCACACCGTCCGCGCGGAGACCGAGCTGCGCATGGCCTGTGTCTTCAATCCGCCCGTGACCGGCCACGAGGTCCACGACGAGAACGGCGTCTATCCGCTCGTCACCGAGGACGCCGCTCGCTGACCCGGCTCAGCGGAACTCGTCGGTCTCGATCGACTCGACCGGCAGCGTCTCGAAGGCTGCCATGAAGCGCCACGTGTCCGGGCGGGAGCCGTCGACGTCGGTGAGCCCGTAGTGCCCGGCGAGCTCGAAGGAGCTCGTCGATCGCGTGTTCCACCGGGCGCGCTCGGGGTCCGCGGCCAGGGCTGCGATCCCCCGGGCCAGCAGCGCCGGGGTCTCCGAGATCCCGAACTCGTAGGGCGGCACGACGTCGGTGCGCCCGCGGTTCGCTGCGGCGGCGGCCGCCCAGGTGTCCTCGGTGACGCCGAAATGGTCGAGCATCATCTCCGATCGCAGCCAGCCCGGCGTCACCGACACCGCGGTGCAGCCGTGGGGCCGGAGCTCGTGGCCCTCGGCGAACGCCAGCCGGTCCACGGCGGTCTTGGTGAGGTCGAGGAACACCGTGGAGCGGAAGTGCTCGGCGTTGTACTCCCGCGTGCCGTCGGTGACCTCGACGACGAGACCGCCGGAATTCCGGATGAGCAGGCCGAGAGCGCAGCGGCTGGTGATGAGGTGGGTGAGGTACCCGGTCTCGAACAGCCGCATCCCGCGGTCGAATTCGTACTCCCACAGCGGGGTGTCGAACTCGACGTAGGCCTCTCCCCCGATGTCGTTGATGAGGATGTCGAGGCGCCCGTGCATGTCCTCGATCCGGTCGAGGAGCGCGGTCACCTGTGCGATGTCCCGGTGGTCGACGACCGCGGCATGCGCGGTGCCCCCGGCGGCGCGGATGAGCTCCGCCGTCTCCTCGACGGTCTCCTGCCGGTCGTAGTCGGATAGGTCGCCGGGCGCGGAGCGCCCGGTGCAGTGGACCTCAGCCCCGGCGGCGGCGAGCTCCCGGGCGATCGCGCGGCCGGCACCACGGGTGGCTCCGGTGACGAGCGCGATCCGCCCGGTGAGCGGGCGCGCGTTGGTGGGTGCACTGGTGCCGGGTCCGGCGGTACCGGGTGCGGGGGTGCGGGATTCCTGGGGTGAGCTCGTCTCGTCCATGGTTCCAACGTCCCAGCCATTCCCGACAGACCGTGTCGTGAATGGCCTAGGCTTCGCGCATGCGCTCAACCCGGCTGCTGTCGCTCATCATGGATCTCTCGCGCCTGCGCACCACGAGCGTGGGGGTGCTCGCCGAGCGCCACGGGGTGTCCGGGCGGACAGTGCAGCGCGACCTCGCCGAGCTGCAGGCGATGGGGGTGCCGGTGTGGACGCGCACCGGTCCGGCCGGCGGCGTCGGGATCGTCGAGGGCTGGTCGTCCCCGATCACCGGGATGCCGCAGCAGGAGATCACCGCACTGCTCCTCGGGGAGACCGCAGCGCGGGAGCTCGGCCTCGCCGGGGAGCACCGGGCGGCCCGCCTCCGGCTGCGCGGGGAACTCGACCCACCCAGTGCGGACGGGCACGTCGCCGACCACATCGAGCAGCGGGTGCTCGTCGACGCCGCGGCGTGGTTCACCGAGGCCGAGGAGCCGCCGGCGCTCGCCGCGGTGTCCCGGGCCGTCTGGACCGGGCGGCGCCTGCGGATGCTGTACCGGCGTGGGGCCGCTGCCGTGTCGCGCCTCATCGATCCCCTCGGCCTGGTCCTCAAGACCGATCGCTGGTACCTCGTCGCCGCGCACCGCAGGGCGCTGCGCACCTACCGGGTGTCCCGGATCGCAGGCGCACGGGTGGTGGAGGCGCCCGCATGGCGGCCCGCCGGATTCTCCCTGGCCCAGCACTGGGCGCAGGCCCGGACGGCCTTCGAACGGGGCCTGGACGGCATCACCGTGCGGGTCGCGGTGGACCGGTCCGCGCTGCCCGCTCTGCGGCACGCCGTCCCGGGGGCGGGCGCCTCGGCGGCGCTCGAGGCAGCGGAGGCCGATGCGGTGACAGATGATGCGGTGGACGGCGTTACTGGCGCTCCCGCAGCGCGGGTCGTGGTCGAGCTGCCGATGGAGACGCAAGCGATCGCCGTCTCCCAGCTGCTCCAGGTCCCCGGCGTCGAGGTGCTCTCCCCCACCCCGATCCGCGATGCGGTGGCCCGCCGCGCGCGCGAGCTGTGGGAGGCCAACGCGCCGGGTGCTCGATCGGACGCGGTGCCGGATGCACTGCGTGGTGAACCGAGCACAAGAGTTCCCGGAGGAGGGTACGAGGGTGAGTCGTTAGGCTGACCGGCATGGATTCCCTGCCCCTGCCTCTGTGCACTCCGCGGCTCACGCTCCGCCCGCACCGCCTCGACGACGCCGCTTCGCTGCTCGCCTACTACTCCCGGCCCGAGGTCGCGGTGCACCTGCTCGAGGAGCCGTGGACGCCGGAGTACGCGGCCGAGCAGTCGCAGTCGCTCACCCGGCGCACCGGGCTGGAGACCGCGGCGCGGGCGCTCGCCCTCGTCATCGAGCACGAGGGACGGGTCATCGGCGACGTCGCCCTGTGGCTCACCGAGGAGGAGCTCCCGGTGGCGGAGATCGGCTGGGTGCTCGACCCTAGGCACGGCGCGCGGGGTTTCGCCGCCGAAGCCGCCGGGGCGCTGCTCCGGGCCGGGTTCGAGACCTACGGCCTGCACCGGGTGGCCGCGCAGATGGATGCCCGGAACACCGCCTCGGCGCGGCTGGCTGAGCGGATCGGAATGACGCGCGAGGCGCACCTCCGGCAGAACTGGTGGAGCAAGGGCGAGTGGACGGACACCGTGGTCTACGGCGCCCTGTCCACCGATGCGCTGCCGGGATGACCGAGGCGATGGTGGGAAAGGAAGCCGGCGGGGTCGGACGGCGGCGGCACCCGGTGCCGCCGGGCGGCCGTGTCGTCGCCCTGCAGCGCCGTCGGCGGTGTGGCATACTGATTCCGCTGTCAGCGCGGGCTGACCGGGACCGATTCCTTCGGTTCCCGGATGCGCGCGGACAGCGGTCGGGGCCTATAGCTCAGTTGGCTAGAGCATCTCGTTTACACCGAGAGGGTCGGGGGTTCGAGTCCCTCTGGGCCCACCACATATCGGCAGGAAGGGCACACGTCGTTGGAGGGGTACCGTCTCGGCGAACGTGTGCTCGCGTGGTACCTGTCGTCGATCACCGGGTTCATCGACGCGCTCGGCTTCCTCTACCTCGGCGGGTTCTTCCTCTCCTTCATGTCCGGCAACACCACCCGAATGACCGCAGCTGCTGTCGAGGGCGGCTGGGACGTGGTGGGACGGGCGGCCGGGGTGATGGCCCTGTTCCTCCTCGGTGTGATGATCGGCTCACTCGTCAGTCGACTCGCCCACCGCCACCTGCCGCCCACCCGACCGCGTGAGCTCGTCCTCCTCTTCGTCTGCCTCACGGCGATGATCGCCTCGGCCCTGGTCCTCGCCGGGCACGATCTGCCCGCGGTGCTCAGCCTGTCCTTCACCGTGGGCTCGATGAACAGCATCTTCGAACGCGACGGCGAGGTCGCGATCTCTCTGACCTACATGACAGGCACCCTGGTGAAGATGTCGCAGCGATTCGTCGGCGCCTTCTTCGGCGGTGCCCATTCCGCCTGGCTCGGGTACTTCCTTCTCTGGCTCTCGCTCGCCCTCGGAGCGGTGCTCGGAGGCCTGTGCTACCTGGCCCTCGGGATCCGCGCGGTCTGGGTCGTCACCGCGCTCGTATTCCTCGGCACCGCGGCCGCGCTCGCCAACCGCGCGCGGCGGCGCAGGCGTGGACTCCCGGTGTAGCCCCGGCACGCTCCACAGTCGCCCGCGACTGGCGGCTCGAGCGGCCGCGCTATGTAGGTGCGGCCGTGACCTGGTCGGAGTGGATCGCCTTCCCGGGCGGCGGGACATCGGCGTCCCGCACTCACACCGCCGGTCACCCCGATCCGGGCAGCACGAGTCCGCTCTCGTAGGCCAGGACGGCGATCTGCACCCGGTCGCGCAGGCCGAGCTTGGCGAGCAGCCGCGAGACGTAGGTCTTCACCGTCGCCTCGCTGAGGAAGAGGAGACCGGCGATCTCGGTGTTCGACCTCCCCGCCGCGATGAGCGTGAGCACCTCCGTCTCGCGGTCCGTCAACACGGGCAGCGCCACTGCCTGCGACGGCGGCGGTGCGAACTGTTCGAGCAGTCGTCGGGTGACCTGCGGGGCGAGCATCGACTCGCCGGTCGCGACGATCTCGACGGCCCGGACGAGGTCGGCCGGGCGCAGGTCCTTGAGCACGAAACCGGACGCTCCTGCCCGCACGGCGTCGTAGACGTACTCGTCGAGATCGAAGGTGGTGAGCACGAGCACCCTGGTCGCGGGGAGCTGCGCCACGATCCGGCGGGTGGCCTCGATCCCGTCCAGGCGCGGCATCCGGATGTCCATGAGCACGACGTCCGGGGACAGCGCCCTCGCCCGCTCGATGGCCTCGACCCATCGGCGGCCTCCCCGACGACGTCGAACCCCGACTTCTCGAGGATCAGCCGGAATCCCGCCCGGAGCAGCTCCTGGTCGTCGACGATGAGCACCGAGGTGGTCACGATCGCTCCACCGGCAGGACGGCTTCTCCGAGGAAGCCGCGCGGATCCGCCGGGCCGGCGCGCAGGGATCCGCCGTAGAGCTCGACCCGTTCGCGCATCCCGATCAGGCCGTGGTCCGAACCGGTCGTCCCGGCCACGGGGATCCCGTCATCGCGCACCCCCAGGTGCAGCCCGTCCTCCGCATGATCGACGGTCACCTCGACCGCCGCTGCACCCGTCGCGTGCCGCCGGACGTTGGTCAGCGCCTCCTGGACGATCCGAGAGGCCGCGAGGTCGATCCCCGCCGGCAGGCCCCTTGGAGTGCCGTGCACCGCGAGGGTGACCGGGAGCCCACTGTCGCGAGCGTCGTCGACGAGCTGCGTGACCGCGGCCAGTCCCGGCTGCGGCACGCGCAGAGCGGTCTCGTCCTGATCCCGGAGCATCGTGACGAACCGCCGCATCTCCCCCAGCGCCTCGGCCCCGGTGAGCCGGATCGTCTCGAGCGAACGACGCACCTCGTCCTCGTCGTCGCTGACGAGCTGGGCCGCTCCCGCCTGGACGACGATCACACTCATCGCATGGGCCACCACGTCGTGCAGCTCGCGCGCCATCCGGGTGCGCTCCCCGAGATTCGCCTGTGCGGTCCGGGCCGCGGCCTGAACCTGGGCGTCGATCGCCTGCTGCCGCGCCAGCGCGGCCTGGTTCGCCATCACCCGCTGCCAGGTCCCAGGGCATAGGCGCCGAACAGTACGCTCCAGTGGAAGACGATCTCGTCAGGGACCTGCAGCTCCGGCACGAGCAGGTCGCCGACGAGCATGGTGCCGATGATCAGCGCCGCTCCGAGGTAGGGTTCCCGCCCCTTTCCGTGGCGCGCCACGGCGAAGGTCGTCAGCACCATCGGGACGAACTGTCCGTAGAACAGCAGGTAGGTCACCCCGGCGATGTGCAGACCGCTGAACAGGATGAGGGCCACCCCGGCGGCGATGAGCGGACGGGTGCGGCGCACCACCATGGCCGCCGCCACGATGACGACCTGCGCCGAGGACAGCCACAGATTTCCGTCCCCCTCACGGGAGACGAACGGGACCCAGACCTCCAGCAGGCCGACCACGAGCACAGCGAGGGCGATCATGAGATCGACGATCCTGGACCGGTGCCGCTCCATATATTCACGGTAGGCCGGTCGGGCACCCGTGGCATCATCCCACGGATGACAATCTTCGGACCATACAACAGTGGTGCTCACTGCTCCCCGGGCCCTCCCTGGTGGCGTTCCCGGCGCCGAGGCGGTCCGCGCGGATCTCGGTGCTGCACGGGCAGGCCGCCGCGGGAGTCAACCATGGGTGACATCGAGCAGCCTCAGGCTCATCCCGCGGAGGACACCGGGCACGACCCGGGGCCGATGCCGGGCGCGCTCTGCGGTGGTGTGCTGGAGACATGAACAGAAAACTTCGACTTCTCGTCGCCATCAGCCTCGTCCTCTTCGCAGCCTTGTCGATCGTCTGGACACTGCTCCTCCCCGACAGCGCCGTCGACCCCCAGAACAGCCTGCTCGTGATCGCCGACGCCGGCGCCACCGCCCCGATCGCCGTCCTGGCGCTCACCCTCAGCCAGCTCGCCTTCATGATCGCCTTCGTCGGAGTCGCGGTCTGGCTCCATCCGGCCACCCCCGGGCTGGCGTCGATCGGCGGTGCACTCGCCATCCTCGGCGGCTTCGGCCACACCGTGTTCTGCGGGGTCGAGATGGCGCGCCACGCGCTGGCCGCCGACCCCACCGCCAACCTCGCGGCCGCCGGCCGGCTCGAGTCCTACCTGCCGCTGATGCCATTCATGATGGCCGGCCTGATCTGCACGGTGGTGGGCCTGGTGCTCCTCGGCATCGCCCACCTCCGCTCCGGCACCGCGCCGCGCTGGGCCGGCCCGGTGCTCATCGCGTTCGTCCTCGTCGAGTTCGTCGGCGGCAACTTCACCGAGTGGGCGACCTACCTCTCAGGCCTGCTCCTGCTCGGCGCCTGCACGGGTCTTGCTGCGAGCGTGCTCCACGGCGCACACCCGCTCCCGAGGCGCGCGGACCGCACCCCGAGTGATGTCACCGTGGGGCGTGGGAGTCCTCAGCACACCTGATGACGCGTCGCCCCGCCGAGAGGACGGGACGGAGGGGGCATCCACCGGTCGGTGGGTGCCCCTGCCGTCGGCGCCCGCGAACCGGTAGCGTCGGATGCACGACGACGCATCCGCCCCCACGCGGCGGCACACAGGAGAAGGAGCCAGGATGAAGATCACCGGAGCTGTCCTCGAGGAGATCGGGGCCGCGCGCCCCTACGCCGAGTCCGCACCGCTGCGGGTCCAGGAGCTCGAGCTCGATCCGCCCGGACCCGAGGAGGTGCGCATCCGGATCCGCGCCGCCGGCCTGTGCCACTCGGACCTGTCCGTGGTCGACGGCAACCGCGTCCGCCCCGTCCCCATGCTGCTCGGGCACGAGGCGTCCGGGATCGTCGAGGAGGTCGGGTCGGCCGTCACCGACCTCGCCCCCGGCCAGCAGGTCAGCACGGTGTTCCTGCCGCGCTGCGGGGAGTGCGCGAACTGCCGCACCGACGGCAAGCTCCCCTGCACCCCCGGCACCGCGGCGAACAACGCCGGACACCTCGTCGGCGACCACATCCGCCTCCACCGCGGCGACGAGGACGTCCTCCACCACCTCGGCGTGTCCGGCTTCGCCACCCATGCAGTCCTCCACCGCACCTCCGTGGTGCCCGTCGGCGACGATGTGCCCGCGGACATCGCGGCCGTGCTCGGCTGCGCCGTGCTCACCGGCGGCGGCGCTGTGATCAACGCCGGCGACCCGGCCGAGGGTGACGACGTCATCGTCGTCGGCCTCGGCGGGGTCGGGATGGCCGCGCTCATCACCGCCGTGTCCCTGGGCCGGGGGAAGGTCATCGGGGTCGATGCGAACCGCGACAAGCTCGACCGCGCCACCGAGCTCGGCGCGGACGCCGTCCACACACCCGAGGAGGCGGAGGACGCCGAGGTGCGCGCCCCGGTCGTCATCGAGGCCGCCGGCCACCCCAAGGCCTTCGAGACCGCCGTGCGGCTCACCGGGGTGGGCGGCACGACGGTCACGGTGGGCCTGCCCTCCCCCGATGCCCGGTCCTCGATCGCGCCGCTCACCCTCACCGCCGAGGCGCGCACGATCATCGGCTCCTATCTGGGCTCCGCGGTGCCGGCCCGGGACATCCCCGTCTACGAAGGGCTCTGGCGCGACGGGCGGCTCCCGGTGGGCGAGCTGATCTCCGGGCACATCGGGCTCGCCGACATCAACGCCGCCCTCGACACCCTCGCCGACGGACGGGCGGTCCGGCAGGTCATCCTGTTCGACGAGACCGCGCCCACCGGCTGAGCGCGGGTCCTGTGCGCATCTGGTCGCTCCACCCCTCCCACCTCGACCGGCAGGGGCTCATCGCCTGCTGGCGGGAGACGCTGCTCGCCCAGAAGGTGCTGCGCGGGCAGACCCGTGGGTACCGCAGCCACCCGCAGCTCGTGCGCTTCCGCGAGCTCGACGCGCCGGTCGCCGCGATCGGCGCCTACCTCTCCGGGCTCGCCGCCGAGGCGGATGCCCGCGGTTACACCTTCAACCGCGGCCTCATCGTCGACGACGCGTGGGACGGCACCATCGAGGTCGCCGAGGGGCAGATCGCGTTCGAGTGGGACCACCTGCTGGCCAAGCTCAGCATCCGCAGCCCCGCGCACGCCGAGGCCTGCGCGGAGCGGGCGCGGGACGGTGACGTGCCAGCGCTCCACCCGCTCATGTTCGCGGTGCCCGGGCCGCGCGCGGAATGGGAGCGCGGCTGAGCCTCGGATGCTAGGGCCCAGTGGCATGCGTCACAGCTGGGGAGAGACCGTCGACATTCCGACCGGATACCTCAACACCGCGAGCATCGGTATTCCGCCGGGCCGCGTCGCGGAGGCGATGAGGACGGCACTCGAGCGCTGGGCGCAGGGACGCACGACGGTCGCAGAGTACGACCCTCCCGTCGCGGCCGCGCTCCAGGGGTACGCCGATCTCATCGGGGTGCCGGTGAGCAGCGTGACGATCGGCGGCAGCGCCTCGGCGCTCATCGGGCTCGTCGCCGCAGCGGTGCCGGACGGGGCCCGGGTGCTCGTCGCCGACGACGAGTTCACCAGCGTGACCTACCCGTTCGTCGTCCACCGCCCCCGAGGCGTCGTCGTGGACTCCCGACCGCTCGCCGAGCTGCCGGGGGCCGCCCCGGGCTACGACTGGGTGGCGGTGAGCGTGACCCAGTCCACGGACGGCGCAATGATCGACCTCGACGGCCTGCGGGAGGCGACGGAGCGCGCCGGCACCCGCGTGCTGCTCGACGTCACGCAGACGGCCGGGTGGATGCCCCTGCATCTCGACTGGGCGGATGCCGTGGTGTGCGCCGGCTACAAATGGCTGCTGAGCCCCCGCGGAGCCGCCTGGATGGCGCTCCGACCCGCCACCGCGGCGGGCATCAGGCCGCTCGCGGCGAACTGGTACGCCGGCGCCGACCTCCAGGGCTCGATGTACGGCCTGACACCCGAACTCCACGCGGACGCCCGGCGCTTCGACGCCTCGCCGGCGTGGCTGAGCCACGTGGGTGCCGGGGTCGCGCTCCCCTGGCTCGCCTCCCTCGACCTCGAGGCCGTGCGCGCCCACGCGGTCGGCCTCGCGAACCGCCTGCGCGCGGGCCTCGGCCTGCCGCCGGGCGACTCGCCGATCCTCTCCCTCGACGGATTCGACGGAGCGAGCCGCACGCTGGACGAGGCAGGGGTGAGCCACGCGGTGCGCGGGGGCAGCATCCGGCTGTCCTGCCACCTGTACTCGACGGAGGAGGATGTCGCCGCCGCCCTCGCGGTCCTCACGTCCTGAAAAGTAGTGGCATTTCCGCAACTACTTTCCATACCGGAAACTATTTGCTACGGTGGTTCCAACAGCACATCCACACCAGGAGGAACCGCCATGAACACCCAGCACACGAACATCTCCCCCGCCGAAGCAGCCGCACTCGTCGAACGCGCGGACGCCTCGACCCGCAGCGCCAAGCAGTCCGACGCCTGGCCGATCGTCGTCCTCGAGATGGTGCTCGGCGCCGTCCTCTCGCTCGCGCTCCTGGCCCAGGTCGTCGCAGGCACCACCACCGGCGGGACGCTCATGGTCGGCGCGGGGCTCGCCTGGCTCGTGCCCGCGTTCATCCTCTACTTCCGGTACGCCAAGGGCTGGCAGCGCGGCACGACCTTCCGGTTCGTCGGATTCGTCGTGTTCGCCACGCTGTGCCTGGTCCTCGGCGTCTCCACGGTCGGAGTGCTCGGATTCGGCTGGGTGCCGTTCGCGGCCGCGGCCGCGATCTGGGTCGCCACGCCGATCGCTGCCCTTCTCGAACTGCGCGACTGAGTCGCAGAACAGGAGACCGCGTCATGGACACGAAGAACTCGACGTCGGGGGCCGACATCGCCGGCACGCTCGACGCCCTCCACCCCGACCTCAACCATCCCACCCGCCTGGCCATGCTCGCCGGACTGCAGAACCGGGAGCGCGCGGAGTTCAAGCTCATCCGCGAGACGCTCGGGGTCTCCGATTCGGTGCTCTCCCGGCAGATGACGACTCTCGAGAAGGCCGGGCTCCTCACGGTATCGAAAGGCTTCGTCGGCAAGCGTCCCCGGACCTGGCTGGCGATCACCGAGGACGGGCGCTCAGCCCTCACCCGGCACCTCGCCGCCCTCCGCACCATCGCCGAGGCGCAGTTCGGTGAGCAGGAGGACTGAGCTCGACGACAACAGATCCGCTCCGCCTGCGGAGCACCGGTCGAACAAGGGCCGCCCCGACCGGGGCGGCCCTCGTCATGTGCCGAGGAGAGCGCGCAGGCCGCCGATGAAGGTGTCCTCGGCGTCGGGATCGTCGACTCCGAGCATCGACCGGTTCTGCTCGACGGCGACCTGGCCGAGCACGAACCCCATGGTCGCCGCGAGCCGGTGCCCGTCGAGGGCGGCGGCCAGCGCCTCGGGCACGGCGCGTTCGGCTTCGAGGGCGTAGGCGAGGAGATGGATCTCCGCGCCGTCGCGGTAGCTCAGGAGCACCTCGCGCAGGGCGAGGGCGACGACCACCGGTGCGGGCTTCGCTGCGGCCGGGCACCGGGTATCCACCTGCTCGGTGAATCGGCGGGCGACGAGGGCGAACAGCTCCTGCTTGTTCTTCACATGCCAGTACAGGGCGGAGGGCTGCACGTCGAGCTCCCGGGCGAGCCGGCGCATCGACAGGTCGCCCATGCCGAACCGGGAGAGCACCTCGAGCGCGGTGTCGGTGATCGACTCCGGGGTCAATGCCATACCCGCTCCTCCCTGCACCTCGACTCCCTGCGTGCGGCCGTTCCATTCCTATCAGACATGCTCGACCAGACCCGCTCGAGCCGGGCCGCCCGCCGGCCCGGACACCGCGACGAGTGACACCGATCACAGGCCGCGCGAAGGGGACGGAGCCGAATTGGTCGAATCCCCCGGGTGTGGTTATAGTTGTTCTTGCTTCGCGCATCGGGATATGGCGCAGCTTGGTAGCGCGCCTCGTTCGGGACGAGGAGGTCGTGGGTTCGAATCCCGCTATCCCGACCATCCGGAAACCGGCTCTGATCAGCACAAACGCTGATCCGGGCCGGTTTTCTCATCCCCGTGAAACAGCAATTTTCGAAGGTTCCTGAGAGCGGTTCCACCAGATATTGCAGTCTCGGCGAGCGGCGTCGAGATTGCGAAGAACGGCGTTCCAGCTCTCAGGAACCTTCTGAAATCGAGGTCTCGTCAGAGGGCGGCGGTGATGCGCTCGGCGTTGGCCTTGAGCACCTCGGGCTCGGCCATCGGGCCCTTGTTCGCGGGATCGAAGTCCTTGATCGCATTCGTCGGCCAGACGTGGATGTGGACGTGGGGCACCTCGTAGCCCTGGATCATCACACCGATCCGCTCGCAGCCGAACGCCGTCCTCTGCGCCACGCCGATCTTCTGCGCCACCGCGAACAGATGCGCGGCGAGGTCCTCGGGCAGGTCGATCCAGTGGTCGATCTCCTCGCGCGGGACCACGAGCACGTGCCCATCGGTCATCGGGGCGACGTCGAGGAACGCCGCACACTTCTCGTCCTCGTAGACGAAGGCGCCGGGGATCTCCCCTGCCATGATCTTCGTGAAGATGCTTGCCATGATCAGTCCTTCCGGTTGCGGATAGCGGATAGCGGTTCGTGGAATACAGGGGTGCACGGCCGACAGCGCTCGGCCGGCGGGAGAGGTGCGCCGGCGCCGCCTGCACCGGGTGCGGGACCCCGCGGTACGGAGCCGGCACCGACGGGAGATCAATCCGGCGGAGGCGGCCCGGCGGGCAGGAACACGGTGAAATCGCGCGCCTCGGCCACCGGGCCCGTGAGCACCTGCTCCACCGTGCCGTCCGTGCCGATGAGGAAGGTGCCGCGCGTCGCCATGCCGCGCTCCTCGTCGAACACGCCGTAGGCGCGGGCGACCTCACCGTGGGGCCAGAAGTCCGCCGCGAGGGAGAACGGGATGCCCATGTCCAGAGACCACGCCTGCAGGGCGTACTTCGAGTCGACGGACACGCCGATCACGGTGATGCCGGCGGCGGTGAAGTGTTCGTGGAGCTCCCGGAGCACATGCATCTCGCCCCCGCACACTGCGGAGAACGCGAAGGGGTAGAACACGAGGAGCACCGGCCCCTCGCGTCGCAGCGCGGCGAGCTCGAGCGGCTCGCCGTACTGCGATCGCAGCGCGAACTCCGGCGCGATCGATCCGACGGCGAGGGCGGGCACCGGCGCTCAGCTGTAGTTCTTCTTGCCCACCAGCCGGAACCCGGACCAGTCCGGTCCGGCGCTGATGGTCTTCGTCAGGTGCATGCCCGCCGTCGGCGCCGCATGGGAGATGTCGGCCGGCGGGATGTGGCCGGGACGACCGGCCTTCGGGGTGAACAGCCACACGAAGCCGCCCTGGCCGAGCATGGTCTGCGCGTCGACGATCGCGTCGGTGAGGTCCGGGTCGTCCGAGCGCCACCACATCACGACGACATCGAACACGTCGTCGACATCGTCGTCGGCCATCTCCTCGCCGGTGATCGCCTCGATGACCTCGCGGAGGTCGAAGTCGACGTCGTCGTCGTACCCGAGCTCCTGGATGTACTGCCCGGCCTTGAGGCCCAGGCTGTCCTTGAGTTCCCCGAGGTCAGCCTCGGATGTGTGCAGTGTCCTCTCGGAAGGCGTAGTGCTCATGCGCACATTGTCCACGCCCGACTGCTGTGGGGGCAAATACATCGCTCGGACACCGGTCAGAATTCACACAATCGATACTCAGGGACGCCGCCCCGGCCCGCCGCTCGCCCGCCGCGCACCGTCCACACGCCCGGTGCGTGCCCCGCCGCGGGACAGAGAGGATGCTCCGCGGGAGGGAGACCGCCGCCACACGCGCACCCTTACGCACGGCGGCGAAACCGGACTAGGCTGGGAGGAGCCCCTGAGGCGGAGATGGCCGACGGCGCTCATCCAGCACCGGCGCCCACGTTCCCGCCCGTCCGCCGACGGCACCCCGTCGAACCGAGAGGACTCCACGAAGTGGTCAACAAGAGCAGCGGACCGATTCTCAACGGTCTCCCGAGCCACGTTCCCGATATCGACCCCGAAGAGACCCAGGAATGGCTCGAGTCCCTCGACTCCCTGGTCGATGACGGCGGCCGGACCCGGGCCCGCTACGTCATGCTCCGGCTGATCCAGCGCGCCCGCCAGAAGAGCCTCGGCGTGCCCAGCCTCACGGCGACCGACTACGTCAACACCATCGGGCCCGACGACGAGCCCTGGTTCCCCGGCGACGAGGACGTCGAGCGCCGCTTCCGCCGCTGGATCCGCTGGAACGCCGCTGTCATGGTCCACCGCGCCCAGCGACCCGGGATCGAGGTCGGCGGCCACATCTCGACCTACGCCTCCGCCGCCACCCTCTACGAGGTCGGCCTCAACCACTTCTTCCGCGGCAAGGACCACCCCGGCGGCGGCGACCACATCTTCTACCAGGGCCACGCGTCCCCCGGCATGTACGCCCGCGCCTACCTCGAGGGCCGGCTGAGCGAGGACCAGCTCGACGGCTTCCGCCAGCAGGTCTCCCACCGCATCGGCGACAAGCCCGGCGGCATCCCGTCCTACCCCCACCCGCGGCACATGCCCGAGTTCTGGGAGCACCCCACAGTGTCGATGGGCCTGGGCCCGATGAACGCGATCGCGCAGGCGCAGTTCGACAAGTACCTCCACAACCGCGGCATCAAGGACACCTCCCAGCAGCACACCTGGGCATTCCTCGGCGACGGCGAGATGGACGAGCCGGAGAGCCGCGGCATGCTCCAGACCGCCGCCTACGAGGAGCTCGACAACCTCACCTTCGTCGTCAACTGCAACCTCCAGCGCCTCGATGGCCCGGTGCGTGGCAACGGCAAGATCATCCAGGAGCTCGAGGCGTTCTTCCGCGGTGCCGGCTGGAACGTCATCAAGGTGATCTGGGGTCGCGAATGGGACGCCCTGCTCGCCAAGGACCGCGACGGCGCGCTCGTCAACCTCATGAACGCCACCCCCGACGGCGACTACCAGACGTACAAGGGCGAGTCCGGCGGATTCGTGCGCGACAACTTCTTCGGCCGCGACCCGCGCACCAAGGCGATGGTCGAGGACTACTCCGACGAGCAGATCTGGCAGCTCAAGCGCGGCGGCCACGACTACCGCAAGGTGTTCGCCGCGTACCAGCAGGCGATGAACCACACCGGTCAGCCGACCGCGATCCTCGTCAAGACGGTCAAGGGCTATTCGCTCGGCCCGCACTTCGAGGCGCGCAACGCCACCCACCAGATGAAGAAGATGGCCCTCGAGGACCTCAAGATGGCCCGCGACCACTTCTCCATCCCGATCTCCGACAAGGACCTCGAGGAGAACCCGAAGATCCCGCCGTACTACCACCCCGGTGAGGACGCACCGGAGATCAAGTACCTGCTCGATCGCCGTCACGAGCTCGGCGGGTTCACCCCCGAGCGCCGCTCGAAGTACGTCGACCTCGCGCTGCCCGGCGACAAGGAGTTCGCCGGCGCGAAGAAGGGCTCCGGCAAGCAGGAGATCGCCACCACCATGGCGTTCGTGCGGATCCTCAAGGACCTCATGCGCCACAAGGAGTGGGGCCCGCGGATCGTCCCGATCATCCCGGACGAGGCCCGCACCTTCGGCATGGACTCGTTCTTCCCGACGGCCAAGATCTACAACCCGCACGGGCAGAACTACGTCTCCGTCGACCGCGACCTGTTCCTCGCCTACAAGGAGGCGACCGACGGCCAGCTGCTCCACATGGGCATCAACGAGGCCGGCTCGACCGCCGCGCTCACCGCGGTGGGCACCTCGTACGCCACCCACGGCGAGCCGCTGATCCCGTTCTACATCTTCTACTCGATGTTCGGGTTCCAGCGCTCCGGCGACGCCTTCTGGGCGGCCTGCGACCAGATGGCCCGCGGGTTCATCCTCGGCGCGACCGCCGGGCGCACCACCCTCGTGGCCGAGGGCCTGCAGCACGGTGACGGGCACTCCCACGTGCTGTCCTCGACGTACCCGTCGATCATCTCCTACGACCCGGCCTACGCCTACGAGATCGGCCACATCGTGCGCGACGGGATCGAGCGGATGTACGGGCCCGACGACTCCCGCGACCCGAACGTCATGTACTACATCACGATGTACAACGAGCCGATGGTGCAGCCGCCGGAGCCGGAGGACATCGACGTCGAAGGTGTGCTCAAGGGCATCTACAAGCTCGCCGACGGCCCCGAGCTCGACGGCCCGAAGGTCCAGCTGCTCGCCTCCGGCGTCGCGGTCCCGTGGATCGTCGAGGCCCAGCGCCTCCTCGCCGAGGACTGGGGCGTGAGCGCCGACGTGTGGTCGGTGACCTCGTGGCAGGAGCTGCGCCGCGACGGCCTCGCCTGCGACGACGAGCGCCTGCTCGATCCGGCCGCGGAGAAGCGGATCCCGTTCGTCACCGCGAAGCTCGCCGAGGCGCGCGGTCCGATCATCGCGACGAGCGACTACACCCGCACCGTGCCGGACATGATCCGCCAGTACGTGCCGGGGCACTTCACCTCGCTCGGCGCGGACGGCTACGCGATCTCCGACACCCGCCCGGCGGCCCGCCGCCACTTCCTCATCGACGCCCCCTCCGTGGTCGTGCAGGCGCTCATCAGCCTCGCCGACACCGGGGAGATCGACCCGTCGACCGCTGCCGAGGCGGCGAAGAAGTACCAGCTCGACGATCCGCGGGCCGGCGCCACCGGCTCGACGGAGGGCGCCAGCGCCTGACCGCACTGACCGGCACGAGCGACCGGCACCGCTGCTCGCTGCGACCGGCGGCATCACAGGACGGGCCGCGGAGGGAGACCTCCGCGGCCCGTCTTGTGGTCCGGGCACAAGAAAGTTGTCGGTCTGCGGTTACAGTGGGGATCATGCCGACAGCCGCCGATGCCCAGTCCGCTGCGATCCGCGGGCGCGCCGAGACCAGCCGCAGGCTCAAGGCCGGACAGGCCGTGCTCTCCAAGCTCACCCTCCAGCGCATCGAGGCGCAGCTCCCCTGGTACCGGGCGATGAGCTCGGCCGACCGCGGCTGGGTGGTCGTTCTCGCCAACTCCGGCATCTCCTCCTTCATCGACTGGTACCGCAAACCCCAGACGCCGCTGCGCGTGGTCGGCGACATCTTCAAGTCCGCCCCGCGCGAGCTCGTGCGCTCGGTGTCGCTCCAGCAGACCCTGCAGCTCCTCCGGGTCGTCGTGCAGGTCGTCGAGGAGCGGGTGACCGAGCTCGCCCGCCCCTCCGAGCAGTCCGCCCTCAAGGAGGCCGTGCTCATCTACTCCCGCGAGATCGCCTTCGCCGCCGCGGACGTCTACGCCCGGGCCGCCGAGGCGCGCGGCAGCTGGGACGCCCGGCTCGAGGCGATGGTCATCGACGCGCTCGTGCGCGGGGACTCCGTCGACGAGCTCGCCAGCCGCACCGCGGCGTTCGGCTGGCGCTCCGACGGCGCCGTCCACGTGCTCGTCGGCCGCGCGCCCAAGCGCAGCGCCCACCGGAGCATCGACGAGATCCGACGGGCCGCCCAGAAGTGGGCGGAGGACGCGCTCCTCGGCGTCCACGACGACCGGCTCCTCATCGTGCTCGGCGGGGTCGAGGACATCGACCGCACCGCGACCTCGCTCGCCCACTACTTCGGCCCCTCGGAGGTCATCATCGGACCCCGGGTCGACTCGCTGGCCGAGGCGGGCACCTCGGCCTCGGCCGCCGTCTGGGCGCTCCGGACGGCCGCGGCCCGGCCGGCCACCCCGCGCCCGGTCCACGCCGCCGATCTCCTGCCGGAGCGGGCGATCGCCGGGGACCGCAGCGCCGTCGCCGAACTCATCTCACGGTTCTACGAGCCGCTCGGTGCGGGCTCCGGGCAGCTCCATGACACGGTCGCGGCCTACCTCGAGTTCGGCGGTTCCCTGGAGACCACCGCGAAGGCCCTCCACGTCCACCCCAACACCGTGCGCTACCGGCTGCGGAAGATCACCGGTCTCATCGGCATCGACCCGACCGAGGCGCGCGCCGGTTTCGTCGTGCGGATCGCCTTGGTGTACGGACGACTGTCCGAGGCCGGGCAATTGTCGAACGGACACAAATCCACTGTGCCCGGCAGTCCCCTGACCTAAGCTGGACCAGAACGTCGACCGAGAGGACCCCTCACCAGTGCTCGTCATCGCCTGCCCGGGACAGGGCGCCCAGAAATCCGGATTCCTCAGCTCCTGGCTCGAGCTCCCCGGCTTCGCCGAATCCATCGATGCGCTGTCCGCGGCCTCCGGGATCGACCTCAGGCTCCACGGCACCGAATCCGACGACGCGACGATCAAGGACACCGCGCTCGCGCAGCCGCTGCTCGTCGCCTCCGCGATCGCCGCCTCCCGCGAGCTCCTGCGCGACCTGCCCGCCCCGCAGGCGGTCGCAGGCCACTCCGTCGGGGAGATCGCCGCCGCGCAGATCGCCGGCATCCTCGACGCCGAGGCCGCGATGGAGTTCGTGCGCGTGCGCGCCACCGGCATGGCCGAGGCCTCCGCGGCCGCCCCGACCGGGATGGCCGCCGTGGTCGGCGGCGACCCGGATCAGGTGCTCGCCGCGATCGAGGCCGCCGGTCTCGCACCGGCGAACATCAACGGCGGCGGGCAGACCGTGGCCGCCGGTGCACTGGAGAACATCGACGCGCTGGTGGAGAACGCCCCCGAGCGCGCCCGCGTCATCCCGCTGCCGGTGGCCGGCGCCTTCCACACCGCGTACATGGCCCTCGCGCAGGAGCCGCTGCGGGATCTCGCCGGCACCCTGACGGTGCACGACCCGCAGATCACCATCCTCACCAATGCCGACGGCCGGCCGGTGGGTTCCGGTGCGGAGTACCTCGGGCTGCTCGTCGACCAGGTGACGAGCCCCGTGCGCTGGGACCTGTGCCAGCAGCAGCTCCTCGACATGGGCGCCACCGGTCTCATCGAGCTCGTGCCCGGCGGCACCCTCACCGGGCTCGCCCGCCGCGCGATGAAGGGCGTCGAGACGCTGGCGCTCAAATCCGCGGACGACCTCGAGGCCGCCCGCGCATTCGCGCAGACCCACGCCCAGGCGTGAACGAAGGAGGAAGAGCCATGCCCACACTGCAGACCCCGGCACCCAATCGGTTCTCGCGGATCGCCGGCATCGGCGGCTACCGCGCCGAGCACGCCGTGCCCAACGCCGACCTCGTCGGCCCGATCGACTCGTCCGACGAGTGGATCCGGCAGCGCACCGGCATAATCACCCGTCATCGCGCGGGCGAGGACGTCGCCGTCCTCGACATGTGCGAGGAGGCCGCGGTCGAGGCGATCGCCAACGCCGGGCTCAAGCCCGAGGACATCGGCGCCGTCCTCATCGCCACGGTGACCTTCGGCACGCCCACGCCGTCGGCGGCCTCCGCGCTCACCACCCGGCTGGGCACCGGCCCGGTCCCGGCCTGGGACATCTCCGCGGCCTGCGCCGGCTACTGCTACGCGATCGCCCAGGCCGACGGCCTCGTGCGCTCCGGCACGCTCGACAACATCCTCGTCATCGGCGTGGAGAAGCTCTCCGACTTCATCGATCCCACGGATCGCACGATCTCCTTCCTGCTCGGCGACGGCGCCGGCGCGGTGGTCGTCACCTCCTCCGACACCCCGGGCATCGCGCAGAGCGTGTGGGGCTCGAAGGGCGAGAACTGGGAGACGATCCGGATGACGAACTCCTTCCTCGACCTGCGCGACGACCGCGAGACCCCGTTCCCGACCCTGCGCCAGGACGGGCCGAGCGTGTTCCGCTGGGCCGTGTGGGACATGGCCGAGGTCGCCAAGGAGGCCCTCGAGGTCGCCGGCATCGAGTCGCAGGACCTCGCCGCGTTCGTCCCGCACCAGGCGAACATGCGGATCATCGACGAGCTCGCCAAGCAGCTCAAGCTGCCCGACTCCGTCGTCGTCGCCCGCGACATCGCGGACAACGGCAACACCTCGGCGGCCTCGATCCCGCTCGCCACCGAGCGCCTGCTGCGCGAGCACCCGGAGCTCCACGGCGGGCTCGCCCTGCAGATCGGCTTCGGCGCCGGCCTCGTCTACGCGGCGCAGGTCATCGTCCTCCCCTGAACCGGAACGCCGCCCGCACCGGTGGGGCGGCGACGCACCTCGGCCCGGCAGGGCCGATGTCGTAGGATTCTGACGGGACACTCGTCGAATCACGTTCCACGCGAAATCCGTCCGACCCCCTCGGGCCGGCGGACCACATGAGAAAGAAGGATAGGAAAATGGCACACACCGAAGCCGAAGTCCTCTCGGGACTCGCCGAGATCGTCAACGAGGAGACCGGACTGGCTCCTGAGGCCGTCGAGCCGAGCAAGTCCTTCACCGACGACCTCGACATCGACTCGATCTCGATGATGACCATCGTCGTCAACGCCGAGAAGAAGTTCAGCGTGAAGATCCCGGACGACGACGTCAAGGACCTCGTCACCGTCCAGGACGCCGTGGACTACATCGTCAAGGCCCAGCAGGCCTGACGGTCCCCTGCTGCGGGGCGGCCCCGGACACACCGGGTCGCCCCGCGGCACCGCACTACTGATTCGACGAGGTTTCACACCATGACTTCCACTGTTGTCGTCACCGGACTCGGTGCCGTCACCCCCCTCGGCACCGGAGCGGACGCCACCTGGCGCGCCGCCCTGGCCGGAACGTCGGGTGCACGCACCCTCACCAACGACTGGTCGGAGAAGTACGGCATCCCCGTCGACTTCGCCGCACCCATCGACGCCTCGGTCGTCGAGGAGAACCTCACGCGCGTCGAGGCCAAGCGCCTCGACCCCAACAGCCGCTTCGCCCTGATCGCCGCCCGGGAGGCCTGGCAGGACGCCGGCGCCCCCGAGGTCGAGCCCGAACGGCTCGCCGTGTCCTGGGGCACCGGGATCGGCGGCGCCTGGACCCTGCTCAACGCCTGGGACACGCTGCGCGAGGAGGGCTCGCGCCGCGTCATGCCGCTCACCGTGCCCATGCTCATGCCCAACGGACCCGCTGCCGCCGTCGGCATGGAGTTCTCCGCCCGCGCAGCCGTGCAGACGATCGTGTCAGCCTGCGCGTCGTCCACGGAGAGTATCGGACACGCCTTCGACCAGCTGCGCTCCGGGAAGGCCGACGTCGTCATCGCCGGCGGCTCCGAGGCCGCGATCCTGCCCGTCACGCTGTCCGCGTTCTCCTCGATGCGCGCCCTGTCGCGCCGCACCGACTCGCCCGAGACCGCCTCGCGCCCCTACGACATCGACCGCGACGGCTTCGTCATGGGCGAGGGCGCCGGCACGCTCGTGCTCGAGCTCGAAGAGCACGCGAAGGCCCGCGGCGCGAAGATCTACGCCGAGATCGGCGGCTGGGGCATCTCGAACGACTCGTACCACATCACCGCCGGCGAGCCCGAGGGCCGCGGCTCGATCCTCGCGATGCGCCAGGCCCTCGAGACCGCCGGTCTGCAGCCGGCCGACATCCGCCACATCAACGCGCACGCGACGTCCACCCCGGTGGGCGACGTGCCCGAATCGCTGGCGATCAACGCCCTGCTCGGCCCGCACGCCTCCGATGCCATGGTCTCGGCCACGAAGTCGATGATGGGCCACCTGCTCGGCGGTGCCGGCGCGGTCGAGGCCGTGCTCACCGTGCTCGCTGTGCAGAACCGCACCGCTCCTCCGACGATCAACATCGAGCAGGTCGATCCGCAGATCGAGCTGACGATCGCCCGCGACACCCCGCAGGAGCTCCCGGCCGGTGAGATCGCCGCGCTGACGAACTCGTTCGGCTTCGGCGGCCACAACGCCGTCGTCGCCGTCAAGAGCGTCTGAGAGCACTTCCGGGCGCGCCGAACGGCCGCCTGTCCGCTGCAGGTCTGCGGGCAGGCGGCCGTTCGCATGGAGGGAGGCAGGGGCACCGGTGACAGGCATCGGGGTGCCGGGGCGCGCCGCACGCAGGGCGGCGCAGGTGGAGCGGGTTCAGCCGACCTTGGTGAGCCAGCGCACCGGGGCGCCCTCACCGGCGTGGCGGAAGGGTTCGAGCTCGTCGTCCCAGGCCTGACCGAGCGCCTTCTCCATCGCACCGGCGATGTCCTCGCCGTGCTCGGCCGCACGGACGAGCACCGAGCGGATGATGTCCTCGGGCACGACGATGTTGCCGAACGCGTCGGTGGTGGCGTGGTAGATGCCGAGCGAGGGGGTGTGGCTCCAGCGGCCGCCGTCGATCCCGGCCGAGGGCTCCTCGGTGACCTCGTAGCGCACGCCGTCCCAGCCGCGCAGGGCCGAGGCGATGCGCGCGCCGGAGCCGCCGGGCGCCTTCCAGCAGATCTCCGCCCGGAACATGCCCGGTGCGGCCGGCTGCGGCGTCCAGTCGAACTTCGCCTGCGCGCCGATGGCCCCGCCCGCTGCCCACTCGATGTGAGGGCACAGCGCACGAGGTGCTGAGTGGACGAAGAGCACGCCCTGCGTCATATCCATATCTGCCTCCTGCGGTTCGGATACGTCTTCCCCTACGATCCGAATATGCGGAGGTCTGCGGTCATTGTATGGCATGGTCAGGGCCGGTGCCAGCACCCGCGCCGGGCGGGTGCGCCCGCGGTGCTCAGGCGGATGCCGGTCGACGGCCGAGGCGCGGGGCCCCGCCGCGCAGCCGGCCGGTGGCCCAGACGAGGACGATGGTGACCTGCACGAGGCCGGCGACGATCGCACCGACGGCCGCCCACGGCGGGCCCGCGAGGATCCCGGCGAGCACCCCGAGCACCCCGATCGAGCCCACGCACACCCCGAGCCACAGGATCATGCGGGTGACGAACGCCCAGGCGTAGGGGATGAAGTGGAAGCCGACGAAGGTCGCGTTGATCGCCGGCTGCAGGTGCTCCATCCCGACGTCGCGGGCCGCTCCCCCGGCGAGGTTGACGCCGACGGCCATGAGCACGATGCCGCCGATCCAGATCGGCAGCGCCGACCAGTGCATCAGCGGCGGATGTCGGTGCGCATCCGGGTGCGCTGCGGTTCAGGCATCCCGGCGACCCAGCGGGGTTCGTTCGGGTGCGCCTCGGCGCGTGCGGTGTCCGTCATCGGGGCCGCGTCGTCTCTCAACCGGCCGCGGTGTCGAACTCGGCCTTGATGTCGCGTTTGAGGAGCTTGCCGGCGGCGTTGCGGGGCAGGTCCCTGCGCTGCATGACGACGTGGGAGGGGATCTTGAACTTCGCGATCCGGGTGTCGAGGAACTCCCGGAGCCCCTCCTCGGAGAGGGTCGAGCCGGGCACGCACTGCACGACGGCGGCGACCTCCTCACCGAGCTCCTCGTGCGGGATGCCGATAACCGCGCAGTCGGCGACGTCGGGGTGCTGGTGGATCGCGGCCTCGACCTCGGCGGAGTAGACGTTCTCCCCGCCGCGGATGATCATGTCCTTGGCGCGGTCGACGATGTAGACGAAGCCCTCCTCGTCGATCCGGGCGAGATCGCCGGTGTGGAGCCAGCCGTCGACGATCGCCTGGGCGGTGGCCTCCGGCCGGTTCCAGTATCCGGTGACGACATTGGCTCCCCTGATCCGCAGCTCCCCGAGCTCGCCGGGAGGCAGCGGCTCCCAGGTCGCGGGGTCGATGACGTCGACATCGCAGATCGGCACCGGTCGGCCGACGCTGTCGGGCTTCTCGATGTAGTCCTGCCCGCGGTTCGCGGTGGTGAGCGAGGAGGTCTCGGTGAGGCCGTACCCGTTGCCCGGAGCCGCCTGCGGGAGGAGCTCGGTGGTCCGGCGGACGAGCGCGGGAGCGGCCGACGCTCCCCCGGAGCCGATCCCGGTCAGGCTGCTGAGGTCGCGGTCGGCGAAGTCCGGGTGCTGGTAGAGCTGGGTGAGCATCGCCGGCACGCCGGTGAAGCTCGTCACCCGTTCGCGCTCCATGAGCTCGAGAGCGACCCCGGCGTCCCACTTGTGCATGAGCACGAGGGTGGCTCCCTGGCTCACCGCGCCGAGCAGCACCGCATGGCAGCCGGTGGCATGGAAGAACGGCACCGCGACGAGGATCGCCCCCGGGGGCGCCGGGTTCGCCAGGAGCTCGCGCAGATTGCTCCCCTGCCGCAGCTGCTCCCGGGCCGCGGCGTACCGCACGCTCATGACGTTGCCGCAGATGTTTCGGTGCGTGCCGAAGGCCCCCTTGGGGGTGCCGGTGGTGCCGGAGGTGTAGAAGATCGTCGCGCCGTCGTCCGGACCGATCTCGCAGTCCGGCAGCTCCGCGGCGCCGGGGACCTCGGCCATGTCCCGCGCGCCGGCGGGCAGCTCTCCGGCGGGACGGGCCACGAGCACGGGGAGGTCGAGGGCGGGCAGCACATCGGAGAGGCGCTCGAGGCGCTCGTCGTCCGCGAGCAGCACGCGCGCTCCGGAATCGCGCAGCCCGAACTCGAGCTCACCGGCGGCCCACCAGGCGTTGAGCGGTACGACGACGGCGCCTGCGCAGGCTGCGGCGAAGAAGGCGATCGACCATTCCGGGTAGTTGCGCATCGCGATGGCGACTCGGTCCCCCGGGCGGATCCCGTACTCCTCGACGAGCGCGTGCGCGAGCCCGGCCACACGGCGGAAGTGCTCGGCGTAGCTCAGGCGGTCGGTGCCGAGCACGAGCATGTCCCGGTCCCCGTGCTCGCGTGAGGCCTCGATCATCGCGCGCAGGCTCGGCGGGGCGTGGCGCCAGGCGCGCACGGTGACTCCGGAGCGATCGATCTCGATGGTCTCGAACGGCGCGCCGGGAGCGGTGAGCTCCGCGTCGACCTCGGCATGCGACCTCAGTGCTGTCATGTCGTCGGCTCTCCTCGATCTCTCCCGGCACCTCGGTGTGCCGTACCGGTGCCCCCGGCGGGGCTTGAACCCGCGACCAAAGGATTATGAGTCCTCTGCTCTGACCAGCTGAGCTACAGGGGCGTGCAGCCTGCGCGCGGAGCGACGCACAGGTCACCGATGGTGTCCTGCGCCACGGCGGGCGTGCCGTCGCCAGGCTAGCAGATGGGCGCCACGCTCAGCGTTCGACGAGGATGCCGTCGGGGTCGGCCCACATCATGCGTCCCGGGACCAGCCGCACCTCACCGATCGTCACCGGGACGTCGACCTCACCGACCCCGTCCTTCGACGACTTGCGCGGGTTCGAGCCGAGTGCTTTGACCCCGAGGTCGAGCGCAGCCAGCGCGGTGCGGTCGCGGACCGCGCCGAGGATGACGACGCCGGCCCAGCCGTTCTCCACCGCGGCCGCGGCGATGAGGTCGCCCATGAGCGCCGATTCGAGCGAGCCTCCCCCGTCGACCACGAGCACTGCGCCGTCCCCGGGCGAGTTGAGAGTCTGCTTGACGAGCCCGTTGTCGCGGTGGCACACGATCGTGCGGATCGGGCCGGAGAAGGACTCCCGCCCGCCGAGGTCGAGGAACTGGAGCGCGACGGAGTCGAGCTCCTCGCCGCGCTCGTCGTAGAGGTCTGCTGTGGAGATCATGGGGCGATCCTAGCCGAGCGGCCGGATCCTGCTGAGGACGCCGCGGGCGGCGTCGACGCAGGTGTAGCGCTCCGAGGTGACGTAGACGTCGTACTCGACGCGGCCGTCGGGCCCCGGATCGGAGCGCCGGGAAGCTGCGACCATGGCCGACCAGTCGGAACCGACGACGATGACGGCGTACTCGCGCCGCAGCGGGTCGGAGGCGTCGACCATCCCCGAGCGCACGCCGGGGATCGGCGGCTCCTCGAACCCGCCGGACAGCGCGGCGACGAAGCCGGCCGAGCCGCTGAGCACGGAGAAGTTCTCCCGTGTCGCGGTGATGAGCTCCTGGTCCTCCCCGAACACACCGATCACCACGGACGATTCTCCGCCGCTCGCCAGCGCCCGGCGCTGCAGGGACTGCATCTGCGCGGTGAGCAGCGGCTCGTCCATGACGAGCGGATCGCGGCGCAGCGCGCGGGTCGCGGAGAACGGCGTGCCCTGCACCGCGGCGTTCCGGGAGAAGTGGTCGGCGAGCGGATCCTCCGGCGGGTTCGTCAGCGGCTCCGGCGCGGTCGAGGGACCGCCGTAGAGCGGCCCGGTGACGAACCGCACCCCGAGGGCGCGGACCATCTCGAGGTCGTCCTCGTGGCGCACACCGGTGGCCATGATCACTCCGCCGGTGCGCTCGGTGTGGGCGTGGAGGAGGCGGATGAGCTCGGCGAGGTGGGCGGTGTCGGTGATGTCGAGGACCCCGGGATGCAGGGTGACGACGGACGGGTTGACGAGCGGCAGGAACGCCGCGGTGGCGAGGTCGACTCCGATCTCCTCCATCCCGATGCCCCAGCCCTGCGAGCGGGCAAGGCGGACCGAGCGGAGCACCGCGGCCGGGCTCGCGGCGATCCGCTCCGGGTGAAGCTGCAGGATGACCGAGCGGTCGGGCTCGTCGGTCCGATCCTCGACGGTGACGAGGGATTCCGGCTCGGCCTGGAGGAAGAGGCGGGTGTGGGTGGGGAGGCCTGCGGCCTCGGCGGCGCGCAGACCGATCGAGCGCAGCGAGGCGTCGAAGTCGCCGATCAGCTGGGAGGCGCGGATGTCGGCGCGGAGCCGGGCCGAGGCGCTGCCGGTGCCGTCCTCCGAGCCGTGCTCGAGGTGCTGCAGGGTGTAGCCGGCGGGCTCCCCGGTGAAGCGGTCCACCACGGGGGCGAAGTGGGTGTCGATGAGACCGGAGCGGATGAGCCGCTCGAGCTCTGCGGTCGAGGTGTCGACGCTGTCGGTCTGCACGATGCAGTGGTCTCCTCACGATGGTTGCGCCCGTGGAACCCGTCCAGGGTCTCATATCGGCCGCTCCGGTTCACGGCGATCCGGGATTTATGACAGGACTGACACAGGATCGTGCCGCACCCGTCGCAGAAGGCGGGGCACCGCGCCCCCGACGGCGGGAACCGGTGGTCACCGACCCCCTGGGTCTCAGCCGTCGAGCGCGAAGTGGAGCGTCGCCCCGCCGTCGAGGAACCGCTGCTCGTCGAACACCTGGACCTTGACGCGGGAGGTCTCGTGGGATCGCGACATGAGGACGAGCTCGTCGTGGTAGACCCGGACGTCGATGACCTGCCCCTGGAACAGCACGCGGAACCGCACCGAGCCCATGGCGGCGGGCAGCCGGGGGTAGAACTCGATCCGGTCGAAGCGGATGAGCACCCCGGCGAAGGCGCGCACGATGACGTCGACGGTGCCGGACATCGCGCCGAGGTGGATGCCCTCCTGCGTGGTGCCCCACTGGGTGTCGTTGAGGTCGACGACGGCGGCCTGCTTCCACGCGTCCCACGCCTCCTCGCGCCCGATCGAGGCGAGCACACCGGAGTTGACGACATTGGACAGGCTGGAGCCGTTCGTCGAGCGGGCGACGTAGTAGTCGATCGTCTGCACGACCTGCTCATGGGTGAACTCGTACCCCATGCGCCGCAGCTCCTTGATGACGCCCTCAGGACCGAGGAGGAAGAAGAGCATCGTGACGTCGGCCTGCTTGGACAGCTTGTAGTTGTTCGTGGAGTCGCCCTCGGACTCCATGATGAGGTCCATCCGGCCGATGTTGCCGTACTTCTTGCGGTAGGCGGCCCAGTCGAGCTCCTTGAGATCGTCGTAGCCCTCGAACTGGCTGATCACCCCGTCGGAGTTGAACGGCACCGCGAGACGGGCGGCGAGCCGGCCCCAGTGGGTGATCTCGGCCGGTTGGATGCCCAGCCGGAAGATCAGGTCCTCGGCCTCGTGGGAGGACAGCACGCGGAAGATCTCCACCGCGTGGCGGCACAGCCAGGCGGTCATGATGTTCGTGTAGGCGTTGTCGTCGAGGCCCTCGCCGGACCGGCCCGGATAGCCGTCGTGGAACTCGTCGGGCCCCATCACGCCGGTGATGTGGAAGCGGTCGTCGCTCGCGTCGTAGGACGACATCGACGCGAACAGCCGCACCACCTCGATGAGGAGCTCGCCGCCCTGCGCGGCCAGCCAGCCGGTGTCCGCCGTCGCCCGGTAGTGCTGCCAGGCGTTGTAGGCGATCGCGAGGCCGACGTGGAACTGCCGCCGCGAGTTGTCCGGCATCCAACGCTTGGACCGCGGGTTGTAGAGCTCGATCGGCGTCTCCTCGCGGCCGTCGGAGCCCGACTGCCACGGGAACAGGGCACCGGCGAGCCCGGCCTCGCGCGCGTGGTGGCGGGCGGCGTCGAGCCGCCGCCAGCGGTAGAGCAGGAGCGACTTCGAGATCTCCGGCAGCCGCAGATTGAGCAGCGGCAGGATGAAGAGCTCGTCCCAGAAGATGTGCCCGCGGTACCCCTCGCCGTGGAGGCCGCGCGCCGGGGTGCCGGCGTCGAGGAAGGCGGTGTGCGGCGACAGCGACTGCAGCAGGTGGAAGGTGTGGAGGTGGATGATGAGCTGGGTCTGCGGATCGGCGTCGACCTCGACGTCGAAACGCTCCCACAGCCGCTGCACGGCCGCCGTGTGGGCCGGCAGGAGGTTGTGGAAGCCGATCGCGGGCAGCCAGTCGAGCTGGTGCACCGCGCCCCCGCGGACCGAGGTGATCGCGGAGTCGCGCGAGTTCACCGCCGCCGTCGTCGAGTCGACGCTCACCGCGTACCCGCTCTCCACGGGCACCGCGAACTCGCGGTAGATCGCCTGCGTCTCCTCGATCGTCGACACCGAGTAGGCATGGGACACCTCGGGCACCTGGGTGGTGACGGCGTGCGTGGGCTCCTGGGTCAGGGTGGTGCGCTGGGCCATCGCGATCCGCAGGTGGCTCTGCGTGGTCTCGACCTCGCAGATGAGCGTGCCGTCCTGGGCGACGGAGTTGTACCGGTTGACGAGGTGGCGCTTGGCAAGCTGGTCGTACTCCGCGACGTTGTCGTTGAGCACCGAGGTGTCGACGCCGGTGCGCACGTAGATCATCCCGGAATGGTTCACCGGGGTGATCTCGGTGAGCATCGCCGCGACGTGCTGGTGGGCCATGGAGACGAGCCGCTGCTGCTTGATCCGCAGCCGCCGGTCCCGGTCGTCGACGAGCACCGCGGTGCGGGTGAGGACACCGGTGGCCATCGACAGCGTGCGGTTCTCCTCGACGACCTCGAGCCCGCCCTCGGACCACCACCGGCCGTCGCCGACCTTGACGTCGCACAGCGCCCAGCGCGGCAGGTTGACCATCGACTCGTGCTCGATGTCGCGGTCGTTGACGTGGCTGACCAGGCGGTTGAAGATCCCCGACATGTACGAGCCCGGGTAGTGCACGCCGTCCGCGGCACGCTCCGGAGCGGAGCCGCGCAGCGACATGTAGCCGTTGGCGAGGGTGGTGAGCGCCTCGCGCCTGCCCTCGTGCTCGGGATCGACGCCCTCGAAGGAGAGCTCCCACGGGTCGTCGCGCACGTCGCCGAGGTCGAGCTCGGTGACGTCGTTGACGACGACGTCGGCGCCGGCGGCCTCGAGCGCCTGCCGGTTGTGGTCGCGGGCGATCCCGACGACGAGCCCGAACCCGCCGGCCCGGGCCGCGCGCACCCCGGCCTCGGCGTCCTCGAGCACGGCGGTGTCGACGGCGTCGACGCCGAGCCGGTTGGCGGCCTCGAGGAAGGTCGCGGGCTCCGGCTTCCCGGGCAGGCCGAGGTCCTTGGCGACCTGCCCGTCGACGATGACGTCGAACAGGTCGGTGATCTCCGCGTTCTCGAGCAGCAGTGGCGCGTTGCGGCTCGCGGTGACGAGGGCGGTGGGCATGCCGCCGCGGCGCAGGCGCTTGATGAGCCGGATGGTGCCGTCGAACACCCGCACACCGTCCTCGGCGAGGATCGCGTTGAAGCAGTCGTTCTTGCGCTTGGCGAGCCCGTGGACGGTGAGCTGGTCCGCGTCGTCGGTCTCCTCGCCCTCGGGGACCACTGCACCGCGCGCGGCGAGGAAGGTGCGCACACCGTCCTCCCGCGGGCGCCCGTCGACGTAGCGACGGTAGTCGCCGACGACGTCGAAGGGGCTGCGGTCGACGTTGCCCTCGAGCGACTCGTCGGCCAGCGCGGTGTCGAACAGCTGCTTCCAGGCCACGGCATGGAGCGAGGCGGTATCGGTGACCACGCCGTCCATGTCGAAGACGACGGCGGACCACGGCGCGGTCGCGGCGAACGGGACCTCGTGGTCGGCTGCGGTGCTCGTGTGCATGGGGGCTCCGTGATCGTCGACGGCCGGTGGGCGGGTCCCCGGGAGACCGGGCTGACCACAGACCACCATAACGAGGTTTCGGACAGGTGAACGACGCCGCGGGCTACGCGCCGGGTCTCCTCCCGGCGCGGCGGGCCTGCACCTGGTCGACGATCCCGACGACGCCGGAGGCGACGACGATGGCGATGATGACGAGGTAGGCGGCGACGAAGGCCGCCGTCCAGCCTGCCTGGCCCTGCACCGCGAAGAACACCGCGGTGATGAGGGCGAGCCCGATCGCGGTGCCGATCCGCTGCCCGGTCTGGAGCACTCCGCCGGCCGAGCCGGCGTAGCGCAGCGGGACGTCGGCGAGCGTGAGCGTCTGGTTGGGGCTGATCGTCGACCCCTGGCCGAGCCCGACGAAGGACAGGGTGAGCAGGAGCCACCAGATGCTTGTGCCGGCGCGGTCGTGGAGCACGACGACGAGGATGCTCGTCACCAGTCCGACCAGGAGGATCGCGATCCCGCCGAGCACGATCGGCCGCCCGATCCGGAACACGTGGCGCCCGGCGATACCGGAGGAGAACGCGGAGAGGATCGCAGCGGGCAGCCCGACGAGCCCGGCTTCGAGCGCGGTGCGGCCGAGCCCGGACTGGAGGAAGATCGCGCCGACCACCCACACGCTCGTCATCCCCATGAAGTAGAGGGCGATGAGCAGCGAGCCGTTGGCGAAGGAGCGGGTGGCGAACAGCCGGAGGTCGACCATGGGTGCGCGCCCGCGCCGCTTGTAGGCCGCCTCCCAGCGCACCCACGCGAGCACGAGCAGGACGCCGAGGCCGAGGATCGACCACACCCAGGGTCCGGCGGAGAACTGGAGGAAGGGGATCATCACCGCGAGCGTGCCGAGTGCGAGGAGCGCCATGCCGACCGGGTCGAGGTCGGGCAGCCGGCGGGCCGGGGCGCGGTCCGCGGGTGCCGCCGGCGGGGGTGCGGCCGGCCCGGGGGCGGGTTCCTCCGCTCCGGCCGGGGCGCCGGGGGTGTCAGGCGATGCGGCGTCGGCATCCGGCAGGGCGCGCCATGCGGAGGCCGGCAGGGAGCGGACGGCGAAGAGGATCGACACGACGGCGAATGGCACGTTGATGAGGAACGAGGAGCGCCATCCCCAGTCGGCGCCGAGCAGCGCGACGAGCACCCCGCCGAGCACCGGGCCGATCGCCACGGAGATCCCGACGACCGCGCCGAACATGCCGAACGCCCGGCCGCGCTGCGCGCCCTGGAAGTACTGCTGGATGAGCCCCACCGTCTGCGGATTGAGGAATCCGGAGCCGATCCCCATGGTGACGCGCGCGATGTTGAGGACGACCTCGTTCGGGGCGAATCCGGCGACGAGCGAGGACAGCCCGAACAGCGCGACGCCGACGACGAACATCGGTGCGCGCCCGAACAGGTCTCCGGCCCGGCCGGCGGCGACGAGCACGACCCCGAAGGCCAGCGTGTATCCGGTGAGCACCCATTGGAGGCCCGAGGCGCTCGCCCCGAGCCCGGTCTCGATCGACGGCAGCACGACATTGACGATCGACACGCTCAGCAGCGACATGAAGAGCGGGACGAGGGTGATCGCGAGGACCGTCCGCTGGACGTCCGTCAGCCGCGGTTCCGGGTGGGAGCTCATTCCCTCATTCGTACACCCGCTTCAGCGGCGGGGCAAAGACGGGTCCGCGCCCGCGCCGCCCGACGCTACAGTGGACGCCATGTCCGTCGCTCCGCAGGCCCCCGCCGACCCCGTCCCGGATCCGCCCCGCACGCCTGCCGGCCGCTATGCGCCGAGCCCGAGCGGCGACCTCCACCTCGGCAACATCCGCACCGGGGTGCTCGCGTTCCTCTGTGCGCGGACCACGGGCCGGGTGTTCCGCTGGCGGGTCGAGGACCTCGACCGGGTGCAGGACGGTGCCGCCGAGCGTCAGCGCGCCGACCTCGAATCGCTCGGGGTGGACGTCGACCCGCCGGTGCTCGTCCAGTCCGCACGCACGGACCGCTACGCCGCGCACCTCGCCGCGCTCGCGGAGCGCGGTCTGACCTACGAGTGCTACTGCTCGCGGAAGGAGATCCAGGCCGCCCCCTCGGCGCCCCATACTCCCCCGGGCGCCTACCCGGGCACCTGCCGGGACCTCGGCGAGACCACGCGCCGGACCGCCCGGGCCCGGCTGCGGGAGCAGGGTCGCCATCCCGCCGTCCGCCTGCGCACCGCTCACGAGTCGGTCACCGTCGACGACGACTTCCTCGGGCCCGTCACCGGCGCGGTCGACGATTTCGTGCTCCGGCGCGGGGACGGGGTGGTGGCCTACAACCTCGCCGTCGTCGTCGACGACGGCGAGACCGGCATCGACCAGGTCGTCCGCGCCGACGACCTCGCGAGCTCCGCGCCGCGCCAGGCGCACCTCGCCGCGCTGCTCGGCTTCGCAGTGCCCCGATACGTCCATGTGCCGCTCGTCCTCGCCCCGTCCGGCGCCCGGTTGGCCAAGCGGGACGGCGCGGTCACGCTGCGGGAGCTCGACACGCTCGGTTTCGACGTGTGGGCGTGGCTCGGGCGGTCCTGCGGGTTCGGACCGTGGTCCGGCATGGAGCAGGCGCTGGCGGAGTTCGATCTCGGCCGCCTCGCCCCGGAGCCGGTCGTCTTCACCCCGCCGGCAGACTGAGCGGACTCATCCCGTCGGCGGAGCGGGACTGCGCAGTGCGAGGGCGCTCGGCGCGGCGGTCCTCAGCCCAGTCGGTAGTGCTCGGCGAGGTGCGCGTAGTGACGCCCCACCCGGGCCACGGGGTCGAGCGCCGGGATGTCGATATGCCCCGCCGCATCGCTCAGCGCCTGCGCGACGTGGGCGCGCAGCACGCGGACGACGAAGAACTCCTCCTGGCCGGGCCGCAGCCGTGTCTCCACCCGGCACTCGAGCGCCGAGTCCGCCGTGCACAGCCGCGGCGGGGCGACGAGCTCGCTCGGTTCGGTGGCGAGCCCGAGCTCGGCGATCTCGCTGTGCTCGGCCGGCAGCGGGCGCGAGCTCGCGTGCATCGCCTGCGCATCGGCCTCGGACACCGAGTGGATGACGAGCTCTCCGGTGGCGTCGAGGTTGCGCCAGGTGTCCTTGTGGACCTCGGAGGTGTGGTCCGGGGTGATCGCCAGGCCCATCATCGCCGGGCGGGTCGACACCACCGTGAAGAAGCTGAAGGGTGCGAGGTTGGTGCGCCCGTGCGCGTCCGCCGTCGTCACCCAGGCGATCGGGCGGGGAACGACGAGCCCGTACATGAGGCGGCGGGTCGCCTCGAGGTCGGCGGCCTCGAAGGTGCGCATGGGCCGGGACCCCGGACCGCGCGTGCCGGGGGTCGGGTGCTCAGGCGGCACGGGGCTCATCGATGACCTTCCGGTAGATGTCCTCGAACGCGTCGAGGGTGCGGGTGATGTCGTGCCGGGCGGCCGTGGTCTGGGAGGCCTCTCCCATCGCGGCGCGCTCGGCCGCGGGCATCCGGCACAGGCGGGTGAAGCGCTCGGCGAGGGCGTCGACGTCGCGCGGCGGGAACAGGAATCCGTTGACGCCGTCCTCGCACAGGTGGGGCAGCGCCACCGCGTCCGCGAGCACCACGGGATTTCCCGAGGACATCGCCTCGAGGGTGGCGATGCTCTGGAGTTCCGCGGTGCCGGGCAGGCAGAAGAACGTCGCCTCCTGGTAGGCGCGCACGAGCGCGCGCTCGTCGACCTTGCCGCGCAGCTCCACCCGGTCGGCGACACCGAGCTCGGCGGCGAGCGAGCGGAGTGCCGGCTCCTGGTCGCCGGTGCCGACGATCACCGCGCTCAGGCCGAGGCCGGGGTCGGTGCGGGCAAGGGCACGGACGATGTCGTCGATGTGCTTCTCCTTCGACAGCCGACCGACGAACAGCACCGTCGGGGCCGCGTCCGACCCGCCGACGCCCGGGCCCACCCCCTCCTGCGCCCGGCGGAAGCGCGACAGGTCGATCCCGCACGACACCGCCTGGATGGGCCGGTCGAAACCGTTCTCGGTGAGCAGGTCCGCAGCGAGCTGGGTGGGCACGGTGATGTGTTCGGCGGACTGGAACGTGCGCCGCAGGTCCCACCAGGCCGCGGCGGTCGCAGCGTCGACGACCGGACCGGACACCGGCAGATACGGCCGCACGTTGTCCGGCATGAAGTGGTTCGTCGCGACGACCGGGATGCCGCGGCGGTGCGCCTCGGAGAACGCGTAGCGGCCGATGACGAAGTGCGCCTGCGTGTGGACGACGTCGGGGCGGATGTCGTCGAGCAGCCGGGCGACGGCGGGCTTGGTCTCCCAGGGCATGCAGATCGTCCAGGTCGGGTGGAAGTACCAGCGATGGGACCGGATGCGGTGGACGACGACCCCGTCCTCCCGGTCGGTGCTCGGCACACCGGTGGGCGAGGGGCAGATGACGTGGACCTCATGACCGCGCGCAGCGAGTCCGGCGGCGAGGCGCTCGGTGAACTTCGCGGCTCCATTGACCTCGGGGGCATAGGTCTCGGCGGGGATGCAGATGGTCAGCGGTGGCGGGAATGCCATGTCCGGTGCGTGTCCTTCCGGGCGTGGAGGCGGGCGGGAGCCCTGCTCAGACGCGTGATCCTGTCGCGGCGACGACGGCCCGGGAGGCGCGCCGGGCGCGCTCCCGTTCGATGACGTCCGGGTGATATCGGGACAATACAACGACGGCGGCGCAGGCGACCACTCCGGTGGCCGACATGAGGAGCACGACGGGCGGCGGTGCGCCGGCGGCCTCCCCGAGCACGACCGAGCCGAGGACGACGGCGAAGATCGGGTCGACGACGGTGAGACCGGCGATCACCATCTCCGGCGGGCCGGCGGAGTACGCCGCCTGCACGAACCAGGTCCCGATCGCGGCGGCGACGACGAGCGCGACGAGGTTGAGCAGCGACACCGCGCCGGGGCCGGCTTGGAACAACTGGTTGCTCACGAGGTGCGTGGTCGTGGCGACGCAGGCGAAGAGCAGACCGGCACCGAGCACGAGCAGCAGCTGCGGCGGACGCCGCCAGGCCAGGACGACGACGAGGAAGACCGCGGAGAGCGCGAAGGCGATCCAGGCGACCGGGTGGGACTCCTCCCCCACGTGCAGGCGGGTGCTCGCGATCCTCGCGGACACCGCAACGAAGGCGGCGACGCTGAGCGCGCAGACCGCGACGGCCAGCGAGATCCGACGGGTGATCCGCAGTCCGCGGTAGCGGGCGGCGAGGAGGATCGAGATGAGGAGGGAGACCGCACCGATCGGCTGGACGACCATGACGGGGGCCAGCGAGAGGGCGACGACGTTCGCGACGGTGCCCAGCCCCAGGCACAGGAGGCCGAGCAGCCACGTCCGGTTGCGGAGCAGGCGAAGGAAGGTCCCGAGCCGGAATCCTGCGGGGTGATCGTCCTCGTCGGCCACACCACGGTGCTGGTACATCGCGCCGAAGGCGAGGCCGACGGCGGCGAGCACTGCGAGGACGATGGCGAGAGGGGTCACGCCGACAGTCTAAGCAGGCGAGACGCCGGGCACCGTCCCGAAGAGCCGGAAACCGGGGGTTCACGGGCAGGTCGGCGGAAAACCCCAGGGTCGTCGGGCAGGTTCCCCCGGGCTGTGATCCACGCCATTCCGATCCGCTTGGACCTCCGGCAGGCCCGGTGCTAGAGTGGTCTCTCGCGTGCGGCACCACGCACGCTATTCCTCCGTAGCTCAGTTGGCAGAGCATTCGACTGTTAATCGAAGGGTCGCTGGTTCGAGCCCAGCCGGGGGAGCACATCGAGCAGGCGGGATCCGGATTTCTCCGGGTCCCGCCTGCTTCGCGTTCGCAGGCCGCCTTGTCCCCCGTCGAGTCGGGCTCCGGCGCCCCGCACATTTCCACCGCGAGGTGTGGCCTCCCCCAGTGGCGCATCACATTATGTCAGTGTTGCGACATTGTGACATTACTGCGCCCTTATGGTTAAGATACCGTAACGTATCTTCCACGCGTGCCGCCTGTGGCCGAGAACCCGCCCGAGGTGCACATCGCGATCCGACCGACGGAGACCACATCATGAGGATCACCGATCTCGCACGGCGCACGGCGGTCGCCGTCGCCGCACTCGCCATGACCGCCCAGCTCGGCATCGCCTCGGCCTCCGCGGCCGGCCTCGGTTCGACCGACACCGGACCGAGCGCGGAGGCGACGACCGCTCCCCCGAGCGCTCCCGAAGACGCCCCGGACGAGGGCGCTCAGCCCGAAGAGGCCCCGGACGAGGGTGCCGGATCCGATGACACAGCGGACGAGAGCGCTCCCGAGGATCCCGCATCCGAGGCGCCGGCCGGCGATGCACTGAGCTCCGGCACCGGCGCGTTCGCGGTGCGCGGTGCGATCGCCTCGACCTGGCACGACCTCGGCGGCGCCGCCGGCGACCTCGGCCGTCCGACCACCGCCGAGCGGTGCGGTCTGCGCGGCAGCGGCTGCTACCAGCGGTTCCAGAAGGGCGAGGTGCACTGGTCGCCGAAGACCGGCGCCCATGCGACCCTCGGCGCGATCGCGAACACCTGGGCCCGGACCGGGCACGAGGGCGGGAAGCTCGGCTACCCCACGTCGAACGAGCGCTGCGGCCTCAAGGGCGGCGGCTGCTACCAGCGGTTCCAGAAGGGCGAGGTGCACTGGTCACCGAAGACCGGTGCGCGGGCGACCACCGGCGCGATCGCCCGGGCCTGGTCCTGGAACGGCCACGAGACCGGCGACCTCGGCTACCCGACCTCCGGAGAACGCTGCGGACTCAAGGGCGGGGGCTGCTACCAGAAGTTCCAGAAGGGCCAGATCCACTGGTCGCCGAAGACCGGTGCGCACGCCACCAAGGGCGGCATGCAGCGCCAGTGGGCGAAGGCCGGCTGGGAGAACGGCTCCTGGGGCTATCCCACCGGCAGTGAGCGCAAGGTCGGCAGCGGCAGGTGGGAACAGCGCTTCCAGGGCGGCCTGAAGACCTACACGACGATCGACCCGGTGTGGGACCGCCTGGCGCAGTGCGAATCGGGAGGCAACTGGAAGATCAACACCGGCAACGGGTACTACGGCGGCCTGCAGTTCTCCGCGAGCACATGGAAGGCGTTCGGCGGCCACAAGTACGCGAAGAACGCGCACCTCGCCACCCGCGAGCAGCAGATCGAGATCGCGCAGAAGGTGCAGAAGGTCCAGGGCTGGGGCGCCTGGCCGGCATGCACCCGCAAGCTCGGCATCCGCTGAGCGGCGGGGCTCAGGACTCCACGAGGTCCGCGTACTGCGGGAAGCGCTCGAGGTAGCGCTGCACGTAGGAGCACGTGGGCACGATCCGCTGCTCGCGCTCCCGGAGCTGGTCGAGGACCTTCGTCACGAGTGTGCGCGCGTACCCCTGGCGGCCGAAGGATTCGGAGATGATCGTGTGCTGGAGGTCGTAGACCCCGGGCCGCTCGAGCCGGTAGCCGAGGAAGCCGACGAAGGTGCGCTCCGGCTCGGAGGCCCAGAGCTCGAACCGATCGTGGGTGAGGTTGTCGAGGACCTCGACGGGCGTGGTGACGATCTCAGGTGTGCTCATGGGCGGCTCCCCTTCCGAGCGCAGGCGGGCTGATGGCCCCGAGTCTATCCGCACCCACCGCTGCCCCGGCGGACCCCCCGACGGGCATCACTCCCCCGGCGGCTCGATGAGGCCCGCGGTGCACTCACCGTGGACGCTGCACGCACCGCCGCCATCGGGTCCGATATATTCGACAGTGCTTGCCGATGCCGCCGAGACGAACGAGGAGCCCCCGTGGCCGATTTCAGCACCCCGACCTTCGCCCAGGTCGATGCCCTGCCCACCGTGCTCGAGGCGACCGTCCCCCAGGACTGGATCGACGAGAACGGGCACATGAACATCAGCCATTTCTTCGACATCGGCGGCGAGGCGGCGTGGAAGTTCTGCCAGGGACTCGGCCTGCAGCGACTCTATGAGGCCGAGCCGCCGACCGGCCTGTTCACCACGGAGCACCACCTCACCTACCTCAGCGAGCTGCGCCTCGGAGAGCGGCTCAGCGCGCATGTGCGGTGCGTCGACGTCGGTCCGAAGTCGGTGCACCTCATCACCCTCATCCTCGACCGGGAGCGCGAACGGGTCGCGACCGTGTTCGAGGTCGTGCTCGTCCACGTCGACATGACCGCCCGGAAGGCCGCGGCGTTCCCCGAGGAGTTCCGCGAGGCGCTCGAGGCCGCCGTCGCCGCCGACGGGGATCTCGGCTGGCCCGCCCCGGTGTGCGGGGCCATGGGCGTCCGCCGCTGACACGACCCCTGCGGCACCCCGGTCCGGCACCTCCCGCCCGGGGGCGCCGCATCGTCGCTCGACGGCGTGTCGTCAGTCGGTGGCTTTCGCCGGCCCCGAGCCCCCGGCGGTCTTCGACTGCAGGCGGCGCTCGAGCCACTGCGCGAACGCGGCGACGATCATGTTGATGGCGATGTAGAGCAGCGCGCCGACGATGAAGGTCGGGAGCAGGTTGTTGTACTGGCGGCCGATCGCGTTGACCTGGTAGAGCAGGTCCTGGTAGGTCACCATGAAGCCGAGCGCGGAATCCTTGAGCAGCACCACGACCTGGGCGATGAGCGTCGGCATCATCGCGCGCAGCGCCTGCGGCAGGAGCACGAGACCCATCGTCTGGGAGCTGCGCAGACCGATCGCCATCGCCGCCTCGCGCTGCCCCTTGGGCACGGCGAGGATGCCGGCGCGGATGATCTCCGCGATGACCATGCCGTTGTAGAGCGTGAGCCCGATGACCACCGACCAGAACGGTCCGATCCGGTTGCCGAAGATCATGAACGTCGCGAAGATCAGGAGCAGCACGGGGACGCCGCGGAACACCTCGAGCACGATCGTCGAGGGCAGCGAGATCGCGCGCGTCGGGGCCAGGCGCAGCAGCGCGAAGACGAGTCCGACGGCCAGGGCGAGCAGAGTCGCGACCGCCGCGACGGACAGGGTGGCGCCCATCCCCCGCAGCAGCACCTGCTGGATGCCGGTGTAGGTGAAGGGGCTCCACCGGTTCGGCTCGAGCTGGCCGGCGTCGTAGAACTTCCAGACGATGAACGCGATGATGCCGAGCAGCACGAGCACCGACACCACGGACATGATGACGTTGTTCCGCCGCGCCCTGGGGCCCGGGGCGTCGAAGAGGACCTGGGTGGGCGCGCTCATCGGAGGATCACCAGCTTCTTCTCGAGGAGGTCGAACACCCGGCCGAGGATCAGCGCCAGCACGAGGTAGACGACGGCCGTGGCGAGCAGGATCGTGATGACGAGGTCGCCGCGCAGCTCGATCGCGTTGCGCATCGCCGACATGAGTTCGCGGTTGTTGAACGCCGATGCGATCGAGGTGTTCTTGAGCATCGCGATGATGACGCTGCCGAGCGGCGGGATGACTGTGCGCACGGCCTGCGGGAGCACCACCGTGGACAGGGTCTGGCCGAAGGTCAGGCCGATCGCGCGGGCCGCCTCGGCCTGCCCCACCGGCACCGTGGCGATGCCGGAGCGCAGGGTCTCGGCGACGAAGCAGGCGGTGTAGGCGATGAGCGCGATCGTCGCCAGGATCATCGAGTTGAGTCCGGCGCTCTCGGCGAACCGGATGTCGAGGTAGGGCAGGCCGAACACGCAGAAGAACATCACCAGGGTCAGCGGCGTGTTGCGCACCACGTTGACGTAGCTGTGGGCGGTGACCCGGAGCACCGGAGTGGGTGAGACCCGCATCGCGGCGAGGATCGTGCCGAGGACCAGGCAGCCCACGAGCGTGAGGAGGAAGAGTCTCAGCGTTCCCCACGTGCCGCTGAGGAACAGCTGGGTCATATCGAGGAATGACACGGGCGATCAGCTTTCGGTTCGGTCAAGCTGGGTGAGGTCCGCCCGAGGCGCCCCGGGTGAGGGCCGTCGACCCTCACCCGGGAGCACTCGCGCGGGCACGGATCAGTAGCGGTCGACCGCAGGCTGCTCGACGCCGGAGGAGTCGCCGAGGGTGTACTCGAACGCCTCGGTCCAGGTGCCGTCCTCCCCTGCCTGCTCGAGCGCATCGTTGACCGCGTCGCGCAGGGCCTGGTCGTCCTTGGGCAGGCCGATGCCGTAGGGCTCGTCGGAGAAGGGCTCGCCGACGACCTTGAACTCGCCCTCGTACTGCGCGGCGTAGCCGCGGAGGATCGCGTCGTCGGTGGTCACCGCGTCGACGTTGCCGGTCTGCAGGTCCTCGACGCACTTGGAGTAGGCGTCGTAGGTGACGAGCTCGGCGTCGCCGTACTCGTCCTGGATCCGCTGGGCCGGGGTGGAGCCGTCGACCGAGCACACGGTGGTTCCGGCGAGGTCGTCCGGTCCGGCGATCTCGGAGTCCTCGGCCACGAGGAGATCCTGACCGGCGACGTAGTACGGTCCGGCGAAGTCGACGACCTCCTTGCGCTCGTCGTTGATCGTGTAGGTGGCGACGACGAGGTCGACGTTGCCCTGCTGGAGGAAGGGCTCGCGGTTGGCCGACACGGTCTCGACCCATTCGATCTGGTCGGGCTCGAAGCCGAGCGCGGCGGCGGTGATCTTGGCGATCTCGATGTCGAAGCCCTCGGGGGCATCGGCGGTGGCGTCCTTGTTGCCGAGTCCCGGCTGGTCGAACTTCACGCCGACCTTGAGGGTCCCGGCGTCGTTCGCCGCGGACCAGGTCGGGCTGTCGGCGAGGTCGACGTCGGATGCGACCTCGTACTGGGGCGCCTCGGCAGCGGTGTCGCCGCCGCCTTCGCCGCCTCCGCCGCCCGTCTCCGGGGTGCCGCTCTGACCGCAGGCGCTCAGCGCCAGGATGCCGACGGCCGAGGCCGCGAGGAGAGTGTGCAGTTTCTTCATGGTGTCTCCTTAGTGGGTGAGGATCTTGGACAGGAAGTCCTTGGCCCGCTCGGACCTCGGAGCGGTGAAGAAGGTCTCCGGCTCCGCGACCTCGACGATCTCCCCGTCGGCCATGAAGGCCACCCGGTTCGCCGCCTTGCGCGCGAATCCCATCTCGTGGGTGACGACGACCATGGTCATGCCGTCCTGCGCGAGCTCGACCATGACGTCGAGGACCTCGTTGATCATCTCCGGGTCGAGCGCCGAGGTCGGTTCGTCGAACAGCATGACCTTGGGCTTCATCGCCAGTGCTCGCGCGATCGCGACGCGCTGCTGCTGGCCGCCGGACAGCTGGGCGGGGAACTTCTGCGCCTGGTGCTCGACGCCCACCCGGGTGAGCAGGTCCATCGCGAGGGCGTCGGCATCGGCCTTCCCCAGCTTGCGCACCTTGATCGGGCCGAGCGTGACGTTCTCGAGGATCGTCTTGTGGGCGAAGAGGTTGAACGACTGGAAGACCATGCCGACGTCGGAGCGCAGCTGCGCGAGCTGGGCACCCTCCTCCGGGAGGACCTTCCCGTCGATGGTGATCGTGCCGTTGTCGATCGTCTCGAGCCTGTTGATCGTGCGGCACAGCGTCGACTTCCCGGAGCCCGACGGGCCGATGACGACGACGACCTCGCCGTGGTGCACGGTGAGGGTGATGTCCTTGAGCGCGTGGAACTCGCCGAAGTGCTTGTCGACGTTCGTGATCTCCACCAGCGGCCGGCCGGGAGCAGGCTGCGGGGAGGTCTGCGCGGGGTTCGGATCAGCTGTCATGTGGATCACAATAAACACCCTGCACGTGGTGCAGGTCACTCCGACCCCGAATGGCGGTCATTGGTCCCGAATCGAGACGCATCCGTTATAGATGCTCAGCCGAGCTGCTCCCGGAAGCGCTCCGCGGCGCGGTCGGCCTCCCCGCGGTCCGCGGACTCCACGACGAGCACGAACAGCAGTCCTACGCCCGCGTGCTCCGTCTCCCCGATGCGCCATGTCGTCGCACCGGTGTCCGCGGGCCGGTTCAGGACCGGCCGCAGCGCCCGGGCCTCTGCCGCGGTGAGCGACCCGGCGGTGCCCGCGAGTCTGCGCGGCGCGCCGCCGGCCTCGGTGACGAGGGCCGGCGCAGAGGTGCCCCCGGCGAGCACCGAGGAGGCGCCGGCCGCCGCGGCGATCGGGCTGCCGGTGAGCCCGGCGCCGGCGGTCCGTGCCGACAGCGCGGGCAGACCGATGTCGAGGCCGCTCATCCCGAGGTCGGCCGCCGCCCTTGTCCGCCGGCCGGGGTCGTCCGGATCCTCGCCGCGGTGCTCGAGCAGCGCCTCGACGAGCAGGGAGTGCGGGCCGTCGGAGTAGCCGCCGCGCAGCGCCCGGTCGAATCCGCCGTCGGCGTTCGCGACCGCGCGGATCTCTCCGGTGCCGGGGTCGACGGCGATGAGCGCCGCCGGGGATCCGGTGTCCTGGAGGGCGGCCTCGGCCGCGGCCTGCACCGCGAGGTCGATCGTCGTGCGGACCGGCCGGCCGGGCACCGGGTCGACGGTGAGCAGCGGCTCGGCGGCGGGTTCTTCCGGTGCCGACTCTCCGTCCACGGGTGCCATCGCGATGGACAGGGTGTACCCGTCGGACCCGGCGAGCTCCTCCTCGTAGTGCTCCTGGAGGCCGCCGCGGCCCACGAGTTCCCCGGGGCGCACCCGGGCGGGTGCGGCGGCGATCTCCTCGGCGGTGGCCTCGCCCACGCGGCCGAGCAGCAGCGGGCCGAGGCCCTGGCGCACCGGGATCGAGCGCTCGCTGCGGCGGAACACCGTGCCGGGGATCGGCCGGATGGCCCCGGCGACGTCGATGTAGTCGCGCTCGCGCAGGGTGATCACCGGCACGAAGGCGGTGGCCGCGGCGCTCTCCACCCGGTCCCGCAGCGGTCCGGGATCCACGTCGAGCTCCGCCTCGAGCACCCGCAGCACCTCATCGAGGTCCTCGACGCGTCCGGGTTCGATCCCGACGTCGACGACGGCCTCAGTGCTCGTGAGCACGGCATCGCCGGCCCCGCGGATCTGCCCGCGCTGCGCCGGAGCGGACTCGACGGCGAAGACGTGGCCGCCTGTGAGGTCGGGGTGGACCACCGCGGGCACGAACTCGGCCTGCCAGGACAGTCGGTGCTTGCGCACTTCGAGCACGGAGGTGTACGTCCAGTCGGGAATCCCGGTCTCCGATTCCGGGTCCGTCGTCCACCCCCAGTGGAGCACCGCCTGCGCGCTCGCCTCTCCGGTGCTGCGGACCTCGAGCACATCGACGACGGTCGGGGTGAGCAGACGGGTGGTCCGCAGCGGGGCGCGCACCTTCGCGTACTCCCGTTCCGCGGCCTGCGGGTCGGTCCAGGGCCCGTGGGCCACCGCGTCCTCCTGGAGCGATTCGGCAGCGCGCCGGGCCGCGGACTCCGGCGAGGTGCCGAGCTCGGGATCGAGGACGATGAGGAGGGACACGAGGAGCGCGAGGACCGCGAGCACGACACCGACGAGCAGCAGACCGGTGCGCCGATGCATCCGCCCTCCTCCGCCCTGTCGGTGCGCGGGCCCGCCGGGCCCGGACGGTTCTCGATGCCCGTGCACCGTCTTGCATGTCGGGAAACCGTGCGGGACGCACGCGCTTTCGATCATCATGGCAGGAACAGTGGCGCCGGTCACCCGTAGACTCGGGTCCCGGCAGGGAGTGCGCGGCAGCGTCACGACGGAGTGGAGCGAAGAGGAACCATGACAACGGTACGCGATATCGAAGGTGTCCCGAACTCGGTCTCGGCCGGGCACATGATCGTCAAGTCCTTGGCGCAGCACGGGGTCGAGCGCGTGTACGTGGTGCCGGGCGAGAGCTACCTCGACGTGCTCGACGGGCTCCACGACTCGGATATCGAGACGGTGGTCTGCCGCCACGAGGGCGGCGCCGCCTACATGGCCGAGGCCGACGGCAAGATGAACCCGGTGCCCGGCATCGCGATGGTCACCCGCGGACCCGGAGCTGCGAACGCCCACGTAGGCCTCCACACCGCCTGGCAGGATTCCACCGCGATGGTGCTGTTCGTCGGCCTCATCCCCTTCGAGCACCGTGAGAAGGAGGCCTTCCAGGAGTTCGATCCGAAGGCCTGGTTCGACAGCGGCGCCAAGCGCGTGATGATCCTCGACCACGCCGAGCGCGCCTCGGAGATCGTCGCCGAGGCGATGTTCGCCGCCGCCTCCGGCCGGCCCGGCCCCGTGGTCGTCGGCCTCCCCGAGGACATCATCAAGATGGGCAACGACGGCGTCCTCCACCCGCGGATCCCGATCGCGGAGGGCGGCATGACCGTCACCGACTGGAAGGCGCTCAAGTCCGCGCTGCTCGACGCCGAGCGCCCGCTGTTCGTGTTCGGCGGCAACGACTGGACGCACCCCGCCGCCGAGGAGTTCACCGCCTGGCTCGAGTCGCACAACCTGCCGGCCGCCGCGGAATGGCGCTGCGAGGGCACCGTGCCGTTCACCTCGCCGAGCTACGTCGGCCCGCTGGGCTACGGCCGGCCGCACCACACCCGCAGCGTGCTCGAGGACTCCGACCTCCTCGTGTTCGTCGGCACCGTGCCCGGCGACGTCATCACCGACGGCTTCACCGCGCGCCAGAACTGGGAGAAGAGCAACTTCCTCGTCACCATCGACCCCGCCCTGCGCGGACGGTCCGGCCCGGTGAGCCATCAGATCGTCGCCAAGCCCGACGTCTTCATCCGCGACCTCGTGCGCATGGACCTGCCGGTGCGCGACGCCTGGCGGCAGTGGACGAACGAGCTGCGCGAACGGCAGAACGACTTCGCCGCGCTCCCCACGGCGGAGCCCGGCGACGGGCAGGCGAAGATGGCGACGCTCATGGCGAACCTCGTCCCCCGTCTCGACGAGGACGCGATGGTGACCTTCGGCGCCGGCGAGCACACGAACTGGGCCCACCGCTACTTCCCCACCAACGGCTACGCCTCGATGATCTCCGCCCGCAACGGCTCGATGGGCTACTCGGTGCCCGCCGCGGTCGCCGCCTCGCTCAACCACCCCGGCCGCCAGATCATCTCGATCGCCGGCGACGGCGAGTTCCTCATGAACGGCCAGGAGCTCGCGACCGCCAAGCAGTACGGCGCGAATCCGCTCGTCATCGTCATGGACAACCAGGAGTACGGCACCATCCGCACCCACCAGGAGCGGGACTACCCGGACCGGGTGTCCGGCACGCAGCTGGCGAACCCCGACTTCGCCAAGCTCGCCGAGGCCTACGGCGGCGTGGGCGTGCGCGTCGAGCGCGACTCCGAGGTGCCGGCGGCCGTCGACACCGCGCTCGCCGCGATCGCCGACGGCGAGTTCGCGCTCATCCACATCATCGTCGAGCAGCGCGTCAAGGCGTACTGAGGTCTCCCGGCCCGCGGTCCCTCCCGGCACGCCCCCGGAGCCCTCCACCCTGTGCGAGGTTGCCCCGAGCGCCCATAATGGGAGCATGAGCGGGACCTTCCTCGAGATCGAGCGCAAGTACGACATCACCGGCCAGACCTCGCTGCCGCGACTGCACGGCGCCGCTGGGGTCTCCCGCGTGGGCTACCGCCCGCCGGTGGCGCTCGAGGCGGTGTACTTCGACACCCGCGACCGGGTGCTCGCCGCCAACGGTGTGATCCTGCGCCGGAGGGCCGGCGGGGAGGACGCCGGCTGGCACGTGAAGATCCCCTCGGGCGCGCACCGGATCGAGATGCAGGTGCCGCTCGCCTCGTCCGAGCGGACCGGGGACGGACCGGCCGAGTCCGTGCCGTACCGCGTGCCGGAGGAGATCGCCGACCTCGTCGCGGTGCACGTGCGCGGGCGCGCGCTCGTGCCGGTGCTCAGCATGAATACGCTGCGCTCCGTCGTCGACCTCATGGATGCCCGGGGCCGCACCGTGGCCGAGGTGTGCGACGACCAGGTCGCGGCGATGGCGGCGGGATCGCGCACCGACTCCCGGGTGCGCCACTGGCGCGAATGGGAGGTCGAGGTCGTCAACCCGACCCTCGTGGGCGGGATGGAATCCGTCCCGGGCTTCCTCGATGCGGTGGAGTCGACGCTCCTCGATGCGGGGGCGCAGCGCTCGCATGCGGGCTCCAAGCTCGAGAAGGTCCTCGGCCGTCCGGCGGACCCGCTGAGCCCGGAGGGCGCCGGTGAGGGCACCGACCTCGCCACCGTCCTCACCCGCACGGTCCGCACCCAGGTGCGCCGTCTCAAGTCCTGGGATCCGCTCGTCAGGCGCAGCGCCGACGACGCCGTCCACCAATTCCGGGTGTCCGCCCGCACCCTGCGCTCGCTCCTCCAGATCTACCGTCCCCTGCTCGAACCGGAGGCGCGGAAGGAGGTCAACCGGGCGCTGCGCCGCCTCGGCCGGCTGCTGTCGGCCGCACGCGACGCCGAGGTGCTCCGCGACCAGGTCGGTGAGCGGATCGCCGCGCTCCCGGGCGGGGCGGAGGGCCTCACCGCCGCACTCATCCCCAAGAGGACCGTGCGCCGGCTCCGCGACTCCCAGGTCCGGGAGTACCGGCGCGCGCACCGGAGGCTCCTCGCCGCGATGCGCAGCCCCTGGTACGCCGAGCAGCTCGACATCATCGACCGCTGCGCCCGTGCGGTCCCGCTGCACCCCGACCTCGGCGCCGAGCAGCGCAGGGATGCTGCGGCCGCCCTCGCCCCGCTCGCCACGGCCCAGGTCGACAGCCTGCTCGCCCACGCGGAGACCGCCGAGCACGAAGCCGACGAGGCCACCCGCATCGAGGAGCTCCACGAGGTGCGCAAGGAGGCCAAGCGGCTGCGCTACGCCGTGTCCGCAGTCACCGATGCCGCTGCGATCGACCTCGGGGACGACCTCGCGGAGAAGATGGCGGTGGCGAAGAAGCTCCAGACCGCGCTCGGCACCCATCGCGACTCGGTGATGTTCCAGGACCATGTCCGCAGCACCGCTCGCCGGGCGGAGAAGAAGGGCGAGCCGACGTTCGGGTACGGGCTGCTCTACGGCGCTGAGATCGCGGTGCAGACGAAGGCGCTGAAGAAGACGACGAAGCTGCTGTCCCGGCTCCATTCCGCGGCGAGCACCGAGCAGGCCTGAGGTCCGGGACCGGAGCGAGCACGGGGACCGGTTGCCGACCTGCGGGGCGGCGCCCGGAGCTAGGCTGAGGCCATGGACCTCTCCCCCGCCCAGATCCAGCAGGCCGCCGCCGTCCTCGCCGAGGCGCGCCGCACGCGTACACCGCTCGAGCGCCTGCCCGGCAGCCTCACCCCGCTGTCCCGGGGCGAGGGCCACGCGATCGCCACCCGTGTCGCGACGCTCGCCGGCAGCCCGGTCCACGGCTGGAAGATCGCGGCGACGAGCGCGGCCGGGCAGGCCCACCTCGACGTCGACGCGCCGATCGCCGGCCGCATGCTCGCCGACGGGATCATCCCCGACGGCGGCACCCTGCAATTGGGCCCCCGGGTGATGCCCCTGGCCGAGGTCGAGTGCGCCTTCACCCTCGCCCGCGATCTCGTCCCCCGCGATGACCCGTACTCGCAGCCCGAGGTGCGCGCTGCCCTCGCCTCGGTCCACCCGGCCATCGAGCTTCCCGACACCCGACTGTCGCGCTTCACCGATGTCGGCATCGCCGAGCTCACCGCCGACAGCGCCTGCGCCGCGGAGTTCGTGCTCGGTCCCGCCGCGCCGCCCGCGCGGCTCGACGACGACCTCACCGAGCTCGAGGTCACGATCACCGTCACGCTGGCGGATGGCACGAGTGCGCACTCGACCGGTCGCGGCGGCAACGTCCTCGACGGCCCGCTCGGCTCGCTCACCTGGCTCGTGGGCGAGCTCTCCACCCACGGGATCACCCTGCACGCCGGGCAGGTCGTGACCACCGGGGTCCTCTCCGCGCCGATCCCGCTCGTGCCCGGGACACGGGTGCACGCCGACTTCGGATCCCTCGGCACGGTGAGCCTGAACACCGCCTGACGCGGCGTCCGCAGCGGCCGGCGGGGCCGCCGGCTGTCCACCACTCGGTCCTGCGGTTCCCGTGATCGGGCTCACATGGCACGATGAGAGAATGACCGACACGATCGACGACTTCCCCATCCGCACCCACGACAAGCTCCGGTACGCGGACACCGACAAGCAGGGCCACATCAACAACGCCGTCTATGCGACGTTCTTCGAGACCGGCCGGGTCGAGTTCATCAGCCGCGCCCACGAGGTCTCGGCCCATGACGATGCCGAGTTCGTCATCGCACAGATCACCATCAAGTACCTGCAGGAGACGCACTGGCCGGGCACCGTCGAGGTCGGCTCCCGGGTCAAGCGGATCGGCGGCAGCTCGCTCGTCGTCGAGCAGGCGCTGTTCAACGACGGTCGCCTGTGCGCCGCAGGTGAGTCCGTGATCGTGCAGATCAACACCTCGACCCGCAAGTCGCAGCCGTTCGACGACGCGATGCGCGAGTACTTCTCCGCACTGCTCGCCCCGGAGGACTGACCCCTCAGCGGCGCGGCCGCACCCCGACCCGGAGGTCACGATGACCGTCCTCACCCGCACCATCGCTGAGCTCCGTAATGCGCTCACCCGCCTCGTCGCGGAGCGCGAAGCCCACTCCGTCGGGCTCGTGCCGACGATGGGCGCCCTCCACCAGGGGCATGCCGCGCTCATGCGCGCGGCCCGGGCGGACAACCCCGTCGTCTGCGCCTCCCTGTTCGTCAACCCGCTCCAGTTCGAGTCGCCGCTCGACCTCGAGCTCTATCCGCGCGACCTCGATGCGGACATGGCGCTGTGCGAGGCCGAGGGGGTCGACCTCGTCCTCGCACCCGAGGTCGAGGAGATGTACCCGAACCACCCCGACTCCCCCATCGTGCGGGTGACGAGCGGCCACATGGGTCAGATCCTCGAGGGCGCCTCCCGGCCCGGTCACTTCGACGGGGTCGCCACGGTCGTCTCCAAGCTCTTCAACATCTTCGATCCCGAGGGCCCGGCGCGGCTCAAGGCATACTTCGGGCAGAAGGACGCCCAGCAGCTCATGATCGTCTCCCGCATGGTCGCCGACCTCGACTTCCCGGTGACGATCGTGCCGGTGCCCACGCAGCGGGAGGAATCCGGGCTCGCGCTCTCCAGCCGGAACCTCCTCCTCACCGAGGAACACCGCCGGGCCGCGACGGCCCTGTCGTCGGCCCTGTTCGAGCTCCTCGACCGGGCGGCGCACGGTGCGGACTGGGATCTGTCGGGGCTGCGCCGACAGGTGCGGGAGGCCCCCGACGTCATCCTCGACTACCTCGAAGTCGTCGATCCGGGCACCCTGCTGCCCACCGAGTCGCTGCCGGCGCTCGCACTCATCGCCGCCTACGTCGGCAGCGTCCGGCTCATCGACAACATCGAGCTCCCGGCGCACTGAGCCGCGGAGCGGGATCTGCGGCGCCCCATGATCGCGCGGGAGTCTCAGGCACCGACCGCAGACAGGCGAGGCCGGGCGTGCAGACCGATGTCGAGCGCGAAGTCGTCCACCGTCCCGGCGACCTTCGCCGCCGCCGGCTCGCTGAGCCCGGCCGGCCCGATGTGCGCGGATTCGACGAACCGGCCGCGCGCGATGGTCGTCGCACCGAGCGCGGCGAGCAGCGGCTTGAGCCCCTGGTCGAGAGCGAGGACGTGGCCCACGGACCCGCCGGTGACGAACGGGAGCACCGGGGTGCCGGCGAGGCAGTTCGGCGGCAGCAGGTCGACGAAGGTCTTGAGCAGCCCGGAGTAGCTCGCCTTGTAGACCGGCGAGGCGACGACCAGGGCATCGGCGGCGACGACCTCGGCAATCCCCGCGACGATGCCCGGATCACCGAGGTCCGCGGTGATGAGGGCCGCGGCCGGCAGATCGCGGACGTTGATGAGCGAGGTGAGGTGACCGTGCCCGCGCATCCGGTGGGCGACCTCGGTGAGGAGGCGTTCGGTGGTGGACGGGTTCGAGGGGCTGCCGTTGATCACGACGACGCTGGCCATGGGCGAGGTCCTTTCCGGTGGGCGGTCCGCGGCCCTGCCCGGCGCACCGCACTGCGAGCGCACCGGGCCGGACCCCGACGACGATGCCCACACTAGGGACGTCACCGCTGCGCGGACCGCCCGCCGGTCGCACGGCGTCACCGCCCGTCATCTGCCGTCGTATACATGCGATGCTGAGACCATGAGCATCATCATCACGAACGTCCGCCCCTAGGGCGGCCCGGCCCAGGACATCACGATCGACGGCGACACCTTCACCGGATTCGCCGACACCGGCCCCCACGGCACGGATGCCGGTTCGCGCACCGAGAGCGCCGCCGAGGTCATCGACGGGCGCGGCCTGCTCGCGCTGCAGGGCATCGTCAACGGGCACGCCCACGTCGACAAGTCCTGGCTCGGCCTGCCCTGGCAGTCCTACGGCGGCGAGCCCGGCACGGACGGCCGGATCCGCCACGAGCGGGCCCGCCGCGACGAGCTCGGCATCCCCAGCGCCGCGCTGAGCTCCCGGGTGCTCGACGCCATGGTGGGCGACGGCACGACCGCGATCCGCTCCCACGTCGACGTCGACCTCGGGATCGGGCTGTCCGGCATCGAGGCGGTGCGCGAGGCCGTCGCCGCCTACGACGGTGCGCTCGCGGTGGAGATCGTCGCGTTCCCGCAGGACGGTGTGCTCCGCCGGCCCGGTGTCGTCGACCTGCTGCGGCAAGCCGCCGAATCCGGCGTCGAGCACATCGGCGGCCTCGACCCCGCCGGTATCGACCACGATCCCGTGGGGCAGATCGATGCGCTCGTCGACATCGCCCGCGACACCGGGGTCGGCATCGACATCCACCTCCACGACCCGGCCGAGCTCGGCGTGTTCCAGATCGAGCTGCTGCTCGACCGGATGGAGCGCTGGGAGCTCTCCTCGCCGGTGAACATCGCCCACGGCTTCGCCGTCGCGCAGATCGACGCCGCCGGGCAGCGGGACCTGCTCGCGCGGATGGGCGGGCTCGGGGTGACGATGTCGACCGTCGCCCCGCCGCGCCTCGGCGCCGCCCAGCTGCCCCTGCACGCGCTGCGCGAGCACGGGGTCCGGCTCACCCTCGGCACCGACGGCATCCGCGACCTATGGAGCCCCTACGGGACGGGCGACACGCTCGGCATCGCCTGGCAGTACGCACGCGGCAGCGGCCTGGTGCGCGACGAGGACCTGCTCGACGTGGTGCGCACCGCGACGAGCGACGGCGCCTGGGCGGTCGGCCGCGCGGACCACGACCTCACGGCCGGGGCGCGCGCCGACCTCGTGCTCGTCGACGCCGAGAACCCGATGGACGCCCTCGTCCGGCTGCCCGAGCGCAGGCTCGTCGTCGGCGGCGGTCGGGTGCTGCGCAGCACGCTGGACTGACCCGCGAAAGGCCCGCGATTCCTGCAGCCGCCCGCGGAATCTGTGCAGGAATCGCGGGCATCTGCAGGCGGCGCGGGGTGCTCGCCCGGTCCCCGGTCAGCCGGCGATGTATTCCTTCAGGTGCTTCCCCGTGAGCGTCGAGGCGTCGGCGACGAGCGCGGCCGGCGTCCCCTCGAACACCACCCGGCCGCCCTCGGAGCCCGCCCCGGGCCCGAGGTCGATGATCCAGTCGGCGTGCGCCATGACCGCCTGGTGATGCTCGATGACGATGACCGACTTCCCGGCGTCGACGAGCGTGTCGAGCAGGCCGAGCAGCTGGTCGACATCGGCGAGGTGGAGCCCGGTGGTCGGCTCGTCGAGGACGTAGATCCCGCCCTTCTCCCCCATCCGGGTGGCGAGCTTGAGCCGCTGCCGCTCTCCGCCGGACAGGGTGGTGAGCGGCTGGCCGATCGTCAGATAGCCCAGGCCCACCTCGGCGAGGCGCACGAGGATCCTATGGGCCGCCGGCAGGCGGGCCTCGCCCTCGCGGAAGAATGCCAAGGCCTCCTCGACGGACATCGCGAGGACCTCGGCGATCGACCTCCCGCCCAGGCGGTGCTCGAGCACGGAGGCCTCGAACCGCCGGCCCTCGCACACCTCGCACGTCGTCGACACCCCGGCCATGACGCCGAGGTCGGTGTAGATCACCCCGGCACCCTTGCAGTTGGGGCACGCGCCGTCGGAGTTCGCGCTGAACAGCCCGGGCTTGACCCCATTGGCCTTGGCGAAGGCCTTGCGGATCGGGTCGAGCAGCCCGGTGTAGGTCGCCGGATTGCTCCGCCGGGAGCCGCGGATGCCGGACTGGTCGATGACGACGACGTCGTCGCGGTCGGCGATCTGGCCGTGGATGAGCGAGCTCTTCCCCGAACCGGCGACCCCGGTGACGACGGTGAGCACGCCGAGCGGCACGTCGACGTCGACGTCGCGCAGGTTGTTGTCGACCGCCCCGCGGATCTCGATCACCTCTCTCGACTCCCGCACCGTCTCCTTGAGGCGGGCGCGGTCGTCGAGGTGGCGGGCGGTGAGCGTGCCGCTGTCGCGCAGGCCGGACAGCGGCCCCTCGTAGCAGATCTCCCCGCCGACCGCGCCGGCACCGGGCCCGAGGTCGACGACGTGGTCGGCGATCTGGATCATCTCCGGCTTGTGCTCGACGACGAGGACGGTGTTGCCCTTGTCGCGCAGGCGGCGCAGCAAGCCGTTCATGCGGTCGATGTCGTGCGGGTGGAGGCCGGCGCTCGGCTCGTCGAACACGTAGGTGATGTCGGTGAGCGAGGAGCCGAGGTGGCGGATCATCTTGGTGCGCTGCGCCTCGCCGCCCGACAGCGTTCCCGCCGGCCGGTCGAGCGAGAGGTAGCCGAGCCCGATCTCGACGAAGGAGTCGAGGAGCTCGCGCAGGCCGGCGAGGAGCGGGGCGACCGAGGGCTCGTCGAGCTCGGCGACCCAGGCGGCGAGGTCGGTGATCTGCATCGCGGCGGCCTGTCCGATGTGGATTCCCCTGATCGTCGAGGACCGGGCGGCCTCGCTCAGCCGGGTGCCGTCGCACTCCGGGCAGCGGGAGAAGGTGATGACGCGTTCGACGAAGGCGCGGATGTGCGGCTGCATCGCGTCGACGTCCTTGGACAGGAAGGACTTCTGGATCTGCGGGATGACCCCGGTGTAGGTGAGGTTGATGCCCTCGACCTTGATCTTCGTCGGCTCCTTGTAGAGGAGGTCGTCGAGCTGGCGCTTGGTGAACTTCTTGATGGGCGTGTCCGGGTCGAAGAACCCGCAGGCGCGGAAGATCCGGCCGTACCAGCCGTCCATGCTGTAGCCGGGCACGGAGAGCGCGCCCTCGTTGAGCGACCTCTCCGCGTCGTAGAGCTCGCTGAGGTCGAAGTCCTCGACCCGGCCCATCCCCTCGCAGCGCGGGCACATGCCCCCGGTGATGCTGAACGTCCGCTTCTCCTTGACGGTCCGGCCGCCCTTGTCCAGGGTCACGGCGCCGGCGCCGCTGACCGAGGCGACGTTGAAGGAGAAGGCCTGCGGGGAGCCGATGTGCGGGGTGCCGAGCCGGCTGTAGATGATCCGCAGGAGCGCGTAGGCATCCGTCGCGGTGCCCACGGTGGACCGCGAGTTCGCACCCATCCGCTCCTGGTCGACGAGGATCGCGGTGGTGAGGCCTTCGAGCCGGTCGACGTCCGGGCGGGCGAGGCTCGGCATGAAGCCCTGGACGAATGCGCTGTAGGTCTCGTTGATGAGCCGCTGGGACTCCGCGGCGACCGTGCCGAACACGAGCGAGCTCTTGCCGGACCCGGACACCCCGGTGAACACCGTGAGCCGCCGCTTGGGGAGGTCGACGCTGATGTCCTTGAGGTTGTTCTCGCGCGCGCCGTGGACCCGGATGCGCTCGTGGGCGTCGGCCGCGGGCGCGGAGTCGCCGGCCGTCGGGGCGGAGGTCTCGGATTCGGTCATGAGGTGTCTCCCAGCGAAGGCGGATGCGGCCGACGGATGCGACCGTGGGAAGTGTACTCCCCCGTCCGCGACCCCGGCGCGGGCTCCTAATACCCGGTGTAGCGGCCCGGCCGGTGGTTGAGGGCGAGGATGAGGTTGAGGACGACGGCGCCGGCGGCCGACAGCAGCACCGACGGCCAGGGGCTCACCGTCAGGGCGGCGACGATGATGAGGACATCGATGCCCATCTGCACGTAGCCCGCACTCCAGCCCAGGCGCTCCTGGACGAGCAGGGCGAGGATGTTGATGCCGCCCAGGCTTGAACGGTGACGGAACAGGATGAGGAGCCCGACCCCGGCGAGCAGGTTGCCGGTGAACGTGCCGTAGACGGGGTCGACGTCGACGCCGGCGAGCATGACCGGGTGGAGGAGCGTGAGGGCGGAGACGAGGAGCACGGCGATGATCGTGCGGAGCGTGAAGCTCCATCCCTTCTTCCACAGCGCGAGGGCGAAGAACGGGATGTTGACCAGCGGGAACATCACCGCGACCGGGATGTCCGAGGCGTAGCTCAACAGCAGTCCGAGGCCGGCGGTGCCGCCGGTGACGGCGAGCGCCTCACGCAGCAGGTAGAGGCCGAGCGAGGCGAGGAAGGTGCCGGTGAGCATCCCCCACACGTCCTCGATCCACGAGTGCTTCTGGAGGGCCTGGTCGACCCCGTTCATAGCACCGAGCGGCGGTGCCGAGGGCTCCGGGTCCGCTGCAGGACCCGGAGCCGAGGTGGGAGCCGGGTCCGGGGCGGGAGCCGGTCCCGTGCCCGGAGCGGCATCCCGGTGCGGGGTCGCCTCGGGCTCGCGGTGGGGTTCGGGTGCGGGGTGCGTCATGGGGTCCTTCCGATTCCGTCGTCCACGGGCCGCAGGCGGACGAGCCGCAGCACCGCGAGGGACACGATCCCGGCGATCACGGTGTCGATGCCGCGCGCCAGCGTGAGCTGCAGGGGTGATTCGTCCGGGGTCAGCGGCACCGACATGAACAGGGCGAGCAGGGTGATGAGGACGCTGCCGAGCAGGTAGTTGCGGGCGGTCCAGCGGGCCACGCACCACAGGAGGATGCACAGCACGGCGACGTAGCCAGCGCTGCCGAGGTGGAGGTCGGCGACCGGCAGGAACAGGAGCAGGCCGGCGAGCGTGCCGAGGATGCGGGACACGGCGCGCACGGTGAGCTGCCGGGAATCGCCCGGGTAGGAGAGTACGAGGACGACGACGAGCACTCTCCAGAACGGGTGCGCATCCCCGCGCAGGGCACTGATGCCGAGCGTGGCGCTCAGCGCGATCGCGATCCGCATGAACGTGAGCCGGGTCGACCCGCGATCCGGCCCGGCACCGGCATCGTCCCGCGGCGCATCGACGTCGTCGGTCTCCTCCTCGTCCGCATCGCCGGCAGCCCTGTCCGCATTCCCGACCGTCTCCGGTCCCGGCTCCCCGGCCGGCTCCGGCTGCGCGTCCGCGGTACGCCGGTCGAGGAGTGCGTCGATGCCGCCCATGAGCAGCGCGAGGGCGGAGCCGAGCGCGAGGAACAGGAGGGTGAGCGGGATGCCGAGGCCCACCCCGCCGAGCAGGGTGCCGCCGCCGACCTTGAGGACGAAGAAGTACGGGCCCGGCGGTCCGGGATCGACCCGCCGGGTGACGAGGACGGCGAGCACCGCGGACCCGAGGTAGGCAAGCCAGGTGAGGAGCGCGGACCCGGCTGCCGCCATGCCGAGAGCGACGGAGCCCAGGAGCCCGAGGGCGGCGATGAGGTACGCGCGCAGCCGGCGTGCAGCGGCTGCCCCCGCCGAAGAGCACGATGTACGCCCCGAGCGCCACGAGCAGCCCCTCGAGCGGTCGGCCGAGCGCGGTGAACACGATGAACCCGAACCACACGGGGCTCACCAGGAGCAAGGTGGTCCGCAATGACATGAGCGGCGGGCGGAACGTCACGAGTGCACGGAGGAAGGAGGTCTCCTCCGTGCTCGGCCGCTGCTCGTCGTCGTGCTTCACGGGTTCCAGTATGCTCCCTCCGGTTCGGTAGAGTGCCACTCGATGGCACGTCCGGCCCCCGACTCCCCCGCCCCCGCGGGCGACGGCACCCCCGCCGCTCCGGCACCGGACCCTGCCGAGGCGCGGCCCGCGCCGCTCGCCCGGTTCCGCATCCCGATCGACATCGCGGTCGCGGTCGTCGCCGTCGTCTACACCCTGCCGCTGCTGCCGGCGGCCGCCGTGGGCCAGCCGCCGATCATGCTCCTCGTCCACGTCCTCCTCGCCGCGGCCATCGGCGCCGCGCTGCCGTTCCGGCGCCGGCACCCGGTCGCCGCCCTCGCCGTGATGGTTATCGCGATGAGCGCCCACGCGCTCCTCGGCGCCCCGCTGCTCCCCATCGACGTGCTGGCCCTGCCCGCCCTGTACTCCCTCGCTGCGTTGTACCGCCCGCCGGTGTCCGTGCCGGGCGCCGCCGCACTGCTGACCTGGCTGCTCGCCACAACCCTGCCGCGGCTCGGCGACGAGCACCTCAACCCCGGCGAGGTCGGCCTCCTCTGCGTCGTCATCGCCTGGGTGTGGACCTGGGGCACCCTCGTGCGGATCCGCCGTGCCCACCTCGACGAGCTCGGGGCACGCGCCCTGCGGCTCGAACGCGAGCAGCACGCGCTCGCGGAGGCCGCGGCGGCCGAGGAGCGCGCCCGGATCGCCCGCGAGATGCACGACATCGTCTCCCACAGCCTCAGCGTCGTCGTCGTCATGTCCGAGGGGGCGGCCGCCACCGTCGACACCGCCCCCGAGCGCGCCCGCGAGGCGATGCTGCGGGTGCGCGACACCGGGCGCAGCGCGCTCGCCGACATGCGCACCATGCTCGGCGTCCTCCGCAGCCCGGAGACCGGCCCCCACGACCCGCAGCCCGGAATCGACCGGCTGCCGGAGCTCGTCGCGGAATCCCGGGCCGCCGGCCTGCCGGTTCAGCTCACCGTCGACGGGGACCACGCAGCACTGTCCACCGGGCTCGAGGCGACCGTCTACCGGATCGTGCCTGAGGCCCTCACCAACACCCGCAGGCACGCCGGGCCCGAGGTCGGCCGTGTCGAGGTCGCGGTGCGCACCGACCCCGGGTCGGTCCGGGTCCGGATCGCCGACGACGGACAGGGCCCCGCGACGGCGCCGACGACCGCCGCACCGGCATCCGCGCCGGCGGGCACCTCGACAGCGGGCACCTCGGCGGCGGGCAACGGGTTCGGACTGCGTGGCATCCGGGAGCGGGTGGCGGCCTCGGGCGGGATCGTGCACGCCGGACCGCGCCCCGGCGGCGGTTTCGAGGTCGCCGCCGAGCTGCCGACCGACACCCGAACGGAAGGAGAGCGCACATGACGATCCGCGTGGTGCTCGTCGACGACCAGGAGATGATCCGCACCGGCCTGCGGATGATGCTCGAGTCCCGGCCGGAGATCACCGTCGTCGGCGAGGCCGGCGACGGCGAGGAGGCGCTCGCCCTGCTCGAGTCCGTCGCCGCCGATGTCGTGCTCATGGACATCCGGATGCCGCGCCTCGACGGGGTCGCGGCCACCCGGCGGATCCGCGAGCAGGCGGACGTCCCGCAGGTTCTCGTCCTCACCACCTTCGACCTCGACGAGTACGCCTACGACGCGCTGCGCGCCGGGGCCGGCGGCTTCCTCCTCAAGGACGCCCCGCTCGAGGAGATCGCGCAAGCGATCGGCCACGTCCACGCCGGGGAGGCGATCGTCGCCCCGAGCACCACGCGCCGCCTCCTCGACCACGTGCTCGCCCCCGGCGGCGCCGCTGACGGCGCACCGCGGCTGCCCGACCCGCGCCTCGAGCTCCTCACCCCGCGGGAGCGGGAAGTCCTGCTCGAGGTGGCCCGCGGGCACTCGAACGCGGAGATCGCCCAGCGCCTCGTCCTCGCCGAGGGGACGGTGAAGATCCACGTCGGTCGGATACTGACCAAGCTCGACCTCCGCGATCGGGTGCAGGCCGTCGTGCTCGCCTACGAATCCTGGCTCCTGCGGCCCGGCCCGGAGGACCCCGGGGACGCGCATACCACCTGAGGCATAGGCGCAGGTGATGTCCCGCGGCTGACGACGCGGCGTCCGATCCTCGCGAGGGTGGAGGCATGGACACGATCATCAGCACCCACGGACTGACCAAGACCTACGGCACCCGCCCGGTCGTCCAGGACCTCGAGCTGCGCGTCCCCACCGGATGCGTCTACGGGTTCCTCGGCCCGAACGGGGCCGGGAAGTCGACGACGATGAAGATGCTCCTCTCCCTCGTCCGCCCCACCCGCGGCGAGGTGACGATCATGGGCCGGCCGATGAACCGCAGCACCCGGCGGGAGCTCCTCGGCGGGATCGGCTCCCTCATCGAATCGCCACCGGGCTACGGGCACCTCACCGGAACGGAGAACATGCGCCTGATCCAGCGGCTGCTCGGGCTCGACGACGCGCAGATCGATGCGGCGGTGGGCACCGTGCGGCTGGAAAAGCAGCTCGACAAGAAGGTGCGCGAGTTCTCGCTCGGCATGAAGCAGCGCCTCGGGATCGCAATGGCGCTCGCTCGGCAGCCGCGGATCCTCATCCTCGACGAGCCGACGAACGGCTTCGACCCCGCCGGGATCGAGGAGATCCGCGCGCTGCTGCGCAGCCTCGCCGAATCCGGGGTCACCGTCATGGTGTCCTGCCACCTGCTCGGCGAGATCGACCGCATCGCCACCGTGCTCGGCATCCTCAGCGGCGGGCGGCTCGTGTTCCAGGGCACCCGGGAGCAGCTGTTCGCCGCCTCGACCCCGGACCTGCTGATCGACACCGCGGACCCGCAGCGCACCGCCTCCCTCATCCGGCCCGAGCTGCTCCGCGGCACGCACGGCCGCACCCTGCGCCTCACCGGCATCGACGAACCGGCGACCGCCCGGCTCGTCAGCGAGCTCGCCGGTGCGGGGATCGACATCTACGGCGTGCGGCGCGACGAACAGACGCTCGAGGACGTCTTCATGGACGTCACCGCCGGAGGTGGTCTGTGATGAGCGCACGACTCCTGCGACTCGAGTTCTCCAAGATGCGCCGGCTCCGCATGGGGCTCAGCGCCGCGGCGCTCGTCTGCGCCGTCTCCGGGCTGAGCATCATGAGCGCGGCGAGCTCCCCGGAGTTCAGCCCCGCCGCCCCCGAGGCATGGGCCGGCCTGCTCGCCGGACTCTCGCTCGCCGTGCCGGTCGGCTCGCCGCTCACCATCGCCGTGCTCGCCAGTCGCCAGGTCGACATCGAGCACCGGGCGAACGGCTGGCTGCTCGCGCGCACCGCAGGCGTCACCACCGGCCGGCTGTGCCGGACGAAGTTCGCCGCCACCGCGATCTGGGTGGCCGGGGCGACCGTGCTCAGCAGCCTGCTCGTCGCGGGGTTCGGGCTCGCGGTGGGGATCACCGCCCCGCTGCCCGTGGCCGCATGGGCGCTCTACACTCTGCTGGCGGTCACCGTCAGCCTCGTCGTCCTCGCCCTGCACGTCGTGCTCGCCACCGTGGTGGACAATCAGCTCGTCACGCTCGGCATCGGGGTGGTCGGCACGCTCATCGCGGTGTTCGCCAGCGGCTTCCCACCGCTGCTCGCCCACCTGTCGCCGTGGGGCTACTATGCCCTGGCGACGGGGGCCGCATTCGTCGGCGACGCCCCCGAACTCCTCACCCCGGCCTTCCCGAGCGTCGCCGCGCTCGCCGTGGTGGGCTCCCTGCTCTTCGTCCTCACCACCGGACTCCTCGACCTCAAGGAGGACTGACATGAATGCCGTCCGCGCCGAATTCCTCAAACTCTCCCGTTCCCTGAGCTGGGTCGTCGTGCTCCTGCTCCCGACCGCCATGGTCCTCTCCGGGGTCGCGAACACCCTGGCCTCGGGTCAGGCCCCCGCCGATGGCTGGCACACGATGTGGCTGCGCTCCGTCGTCGTCCATGGGATGGCGCCGCTGCCGCTCGGCATCGCGATCATCGCCTCCCTCGTGTGGCGGCCCGAGAGGCAGGAGGGCAACTGGAACGCCCTGCTCAGCGGCCCGACCTCGGCGCTGCGGATCGCGGTGGCGAAGACCGCGGTCATCGCGACAGCCGCCGCGGCCATGCAGCTCGTGCTCCTCGGGGTGCTCACGGTGTTCGGGAGGTTCGTGTTCGGCCTGCCGGGGCTGCTGCCCGGTGAGTACCTGGCGATCAGCCTGCTCATCATCGCCGCGAGCATCCCGGTGGCCGCCGTGCAGTCGGGCCTGTCGATCCTGCTGCCGTCCTTCGCCGCGCCCGTGGCCTGCGCGCTCGTCGCCTCGGGGGTCTCCGTGGTGCTCCTGCTCACCGACGTCGGTGCGCTGATCGCGGTGCTCCCCCATGCGCTCATCGCCCGCACCACCCAGCTGGGCACCGGCACCTTCGCCGACCCCGGCACGATCGGGTTCGGCGACGTCGCCGCGATCCTCGCGTGCACGGTGCTCCTCACCGCAGCGGCGATCGCCGGGAGCGCCGCACTCCTCGCCCGCCGCGAGGTGCGGGGGTGAAGGCGTTGGACGAACGCCTCGGCGGGGATCAACGCGACCTGCTGGGCGATGGACCGGGCCGACCGCAACGACGGGCACCGGAACCTCATGCTGCGCACGCTCGACCGGCTGGGGCTCGGGTTCACCTCGTGAGCCGGGCCGGGATCGCCTCGCCGGTGGGACAATGGCGTCGAGACGTCGATCGATCCATCACTCCAGGAGGCGCACCATGGCCGGGCACCGCATCTTCACCACGAGCTTCGCGAGCATCTACCCGCACTACGTCACCAAGGCGGAGAAGAAGGGCCGCGGCAAGGCCGAGGTCGACACCGTCATCACCTGGCTCACGGGGTACTCCGAGGCAGACCTCGAGCGCGTCATCGAGAACGACACGGACCTCGCGACCTTCTTCGCCGAGGCGCCGGAGCTCAACCCCAACGCCGAGCTCATCACCGGCGTCGTCTGCGGGGTGCGGGTCGAGGAGATCGAGGACCCTCTCATGCAGAAGATCCGCTACATGGACAAGCTCGTCGACGAGGTGGGCCGGGGCAAGAAGATGGAGTCGATCCTGCGGGGGTGACCGGATCCCACCGCACCGCTGGCCGCGGCCACCGTTCCGACAGTTCCAGGAGGACGCACCATGAACCTCATCCTGCGCATCATCGTCAATGCCCTGGCGCTCGCCGCCGCGGTCTGGTTCCTGCCCGGGATGGAGATCGCCGGGAGCGACGCCTTCGCCGCCTCGCTCGGGGACACCGGCTCGACCGTCGTGGCGTACCTCGTCATCGGTGCTCTGTTCGGGGTGGTGAATGCACTCGTCCGGCCGCTCGTCGAACTCGTCGCACTCCCCCTGACCTGCCTGACACTCGGCCTGTTCGCCGTCGTCATCAATGCGCTCATGCTGCTCCTCACCGCATGGGCCTCGCAGTTCACCCCGATCACGCTGAGCTTCGACGGGTTCCTCACCGCACTGTTCGCCGCGATCATCGTCGCGATCGTGTCCGCGGTCCTCGGCTGGGTCATGCCCGACCGCCGGGCCGAACGCAGCCGCGAGGACTGAACCCCGGCCGCAGGTCCGTGGTGCACCACCGGGCCGGTCGGCCCCGGTTTCCGGCAGGTCACCCTGTACCCGGCGCGCCATCGGGTCTACTGTCGGAGCATGTCGAACACACGCCCGATCACCCGTGCCCCGCGCTTCGGCGCCGACCGCGCCATCCGCATGTACCAGCGGCACATCTCGCCGCGCAAGGGATTCACCTGCGCCTCCCTCGTCGCCGGCGCCGAGCGCTCCTGCTCGGCCGTGATCCGCTCGATCATCGCCGAACGCGGAGTGATCGGCGGGATCCGCCCCTCGATGTCCCAGTTCGCCCGCTGCTCCCGCGCCGCGACCTCGCTCAAGGCCGGCGGCGGCAATGTGCAGGGCGTGTGCTGCCTGGGCGGGATCCCCATCCCCTTCCGGTTCTGAGCCCCCCGCTCTCACCTGCTGCGACGGAGATCCGTCAGGTACCGCTCTGGGACTGGAGCACCGTGATCTTCTGCCACACCTTGCGCGCCATGTCGGACGTCAGCGTCTCGATGCCCTCGACCGCATCGAGCACCTCGCCATCGGTGGTGTCCTCGGCGAACAGCGCGGCCGCCTTGCCGACGAGGGAGAGCATCTCCGTGCAGTAGTCGAAGTAGTGGGCGAGCTGCTCGCGCGTCAGATCGAGACCATCGTCCTCACGCCGGCCGCGTTCGAGCCGCTCGGGCACCTTGGTGAGCTGGTGCATGTCGATGACGTGGGCGAGCGAGCGCAGACGGTGGACGAGGCGCAGCACCCGCGCACGCTCCATGCGCTCCGGGACTGCGACGAGGAAGAAGATCGCGATGCCGGCGAACACGAGGTTGTTCACCGCGGTCTCGAGCAGCGGCAGCAGGTCGATCGGTCCCAGGGCATCGGCTCCCGCCCAGACGTCGACGCCGGCGAGCACGATCGCGCCGCCGAAGACGACGATGACGGTGATGATCGCGACGCGCGAGAGCAGCCGAGCGAGGCCGACCCGGCGGCGGCTGATCCCGCCGCCCTCGATGACCTCGTCGACGAGGCCGAGGAGCTCGCTGCACACCTCCCACAGACCCCGGTCGGGGAACCGACTCCTGATCCTCCGCTGCAGGCGAGCCGTCGAATCACGGACCGCTGCGCTGTCGAGCTTCTGGTAGCGGCTGTCGGCGGGCGGCCCGTCGTCGTGGTCGACGGGACGGGCGGCGGATTCTGGAGGATTCGGCACGCATCGATGGTATGCGAGGGCCAGGATCCGGGCCTCACCGGCCGGCGCTGACCCCGCTCCGGCCCGTGGATTCGCCGTGCACGTGGCCCCGCCCGTCCATCAGGGGTGAGGCGCCGGCCTCGGCTGCGGCTCCCTCATCGCCACGAGCGCGGCCCCGGTCAGCAGTGCGGCCATGATGACCGCCATCGCCGGGTAGCCGCCGAGCAGCTCGGCCAGACCCGGCCCGGCAACCAGGGCGACCGCTCCGACGGCGGTCATCGGTGCGACGAAAGCGCCGTTGATCGCGCCGAAGTTCTTCGTCCCCCAGCGGTCCGACACCGCAGTCGCCTGGAGCAGTGTGTGGCACCCGCGCACTCCTCCGGCGAGGATCGCGACCGCCACGAGCAGCCAGTACGGCTGCGGGAGCAGCGCCAGCACCCAGAGTGCTGCGGCGCCGGCGATGAACACCGTGACCGTCCTCATCCGAGGTGTGGTGGCGCGGGCGAACTGCGGGTACCCGATGCGGCCGATGACCTGCCCGGCGCCGACGAGGCCGAGCGACAGGGCCGCCATCTCGTAGCTCATCCCGCGCTCGAGGAACATCGGGATGATGTTGATCGTCACCGCGAAGAGGGTGAAGGTCGCCACCGCCATGGTGATCTGCAGGATCCGGAACCGGGCGGAGCGGGTGACCTGCCGGATCTCCGCCGTCGCAGCGGTGGTGGCCCGGACAGGGGCGCCGTCGGACCACGGACCGTTGAGGAACAGCGCGTGCAGCGGGATGGTGACGAGCGCGAGGATGACCGCCATGACGAGGTAGCTCCCGCGCCACCCGAACACCTCGACGAGGAAGGCGACGAGCGGGGCGAACACCGTCGAGGCGAAACCGCCGACGAGCGTGAGAGTGGTGAGCGGACCGACCCTCCAGGGCCCGTACCAGCGGGTGATGACGGCGAACGCGGGCGGGTAGAGCACCGCGGACTGCGCGAAGCCGGCGAGCAGCCAGGCGGCGAAGAACATCGGCAGGTTCGGCGACCAGGCGACGAGCAGCAGGGCGAGCACCCCGATGACGGAGCCGGTGGTCATCAGCGCACGCGGCCCGCGGACGTCGAGGAGCCGGCCCACCCGGACGCCGAGCACCGCGGACACGAGGAGGCCTGCGGCGAGTGCGGCGGTGACCGTCGTGTGGCTCCACCCGGTGTCCGCGGAGACCGGGACGACGGCGACGGGCAGCGAGTAGAAGAGCAGTCCCCAACTGGTGATCTGGGCCAGGCACAGGGCCGTCATCCCACCCCGGGGTCGGTCGGTCATCGAACAGGTCCGGCAGGTCTCATCGCTGTGGTCACTCCCCCATTATGCCCATAGATCGACATCTGTCGATACGACATGCTTGGCTGTACATCGACAGCCATCGATGTGCGATGGCTGTCGATTGAGCCGCGTGCGGCGACCACCGTGCGCACCCCGAACCGAGGAGACGCCCGTGCCCGCAGCCGACCCGTCCACACTGCCCGTCGCCGTGATCGGAGCCGGCCCGGTCGGTCTCGCCGCGGCGGCGCACCTGCTGGCCCGCGGGCTCGAGCCGATCGTGTTCGAGGCGGGCCCTGAACCGGCATCCGCGGTGAGCGCCTGGGGCCACATCCGCCTCTTCTCCCCATGGCGGTACGACATCGACCCCGCCGCCCGCGCACTCCTTGAATCGACCGGCTGGACGGAGCCCGACCTCGACCGCCTGCCCACCGGGGCGGAGCTCGTCGCCGACTACCTCGCGCCGCTCGCCGCGACCCCGGAGCTCAGCGGACGGATCCGCACGAGTACCCGGGTCGTCGCGGTCAGCCGCGAGGGCATGGATCGGACCCGCAGCCACGAGCGCGAGACCACCCCGTTCCTCGTCCGGGTCGCCGACGCGCAGGGCGCGGTCACCGATCACCGCGTGCGTGCGGTGATCGACGCCTCGGGCACGTGGCACACCCCGAACCCGCTCGGGCAGGCGGGGCTCCCCGCCCCCGGCGAGGCGGCAGCCCGCGCCGCCGGGCTCGTCACCTCTCCCCTGCCGGACGTCACCGGCCGGGATCGGGCGGAGTTCGCCGACCGCCGCGTCCTCGTCGTCGGCGCCGGGCATTCGGCGGCGAACACCCTGCTCGCCCTCGCCGAGCTCCGCGCCGAGGCGCCGCATACCCGCATCGGCTGGGCGATCCGGTCCGCGAGCCCCGAACCGGTCTACGGCGGCGAGGACCGGGACGGCCTGCCGGCCCGCGGTGCGCTCGGCTCACGGCTGCGCGCCCTGATGGAGGACGGCGCGATCGAGCTCCACACCGGGTTCACCGTCACCGGGCTCGAATCGGACGTCGGCGTGACCGTCCATGCCGACACCCCGGCCGGGCCTGTCGCGCTCACCGTGGACCGGGTGGTGCCGACAACCGGGTTCCGGCCGGACCTGAGCATGCTGCGCGAGGTCCGCCTCGACCTCGATCCCGTCGTCGAGGCGCCGCGGGAGCTCGGACCGCTCATCGATCCCGAGTTCCACAGCTGCGGGACCGTGCCCCCGCACGGGGCGGCGCTCCTCGCCCACCCGGATCCGGACTTCTACATCGTCGGGATGAAGTCCTACGGCCGGGCACCGACGTTCCTCATGGCCGCCGGCTACGAGCAGGTGCGCTCGATCGCGGCCGCGCTCGCCGGCGACCGGGAGGCCGCCGAGCGCGTCGAGCTCGTGCTGCCGGAGACCGGGGTGTGCTCGACCGACCTCGGCTCCGTGGACGGAGACGAGGGCGGCTGCGACACCCCCGACTGCGCCGACTCCGGCGACAGCGGCACGGATGCCGACTCCGTGTGCTGCCCGCCGGTGAGCGCGTGCTGCCCACCGGCGGCCCCGGTGTCGCTCGGCATCCCCACGGGCACCGCGCACGGGCGCAGCGGACAGCGGTCGCACGCATGAGCGGCGCCTCGGGCCCGGGGGTGCGCTTCCGCGTGATGACGGAGGCGGACTGGCCGGCGGTGGAGGAGATCTACCGGGCCGGGATCGCGACCGGGCAGGCGACCTTCGATTCCGCACCCCCGGCGAGCTGGGAGGAGTTCGCGGAGCGCCGGATCCCCGCGCTGCGCCTCGTCGCCGTCGATGACGACGAGCGGGTGCGCGGCTGGGCGGCCGCCACGCCGGTGTCGGCCCGCGCGGTGTACCGGGGCGTCGTCGAGCATTCGGTGTACGTCCACCCCGAGGAGTTCGGCCGCGGCCTCGGCGCACGGCTGCTGGCCGAGTTCATCCGGGTCGCCGACGCGCACGGCGTCTGGACGATCCAGGGCTCGCTGTTCCCGGAGAACACCGCGAGCGTCCGGCTCCACGCGCGCGCCGGGTTCCGGGTCGTGGGCCGCCGGGAGCGGATCGCGCTCATGACCTACGGTCCGCAGGCCGGGCAGTGGCGCGACACCGTCATCGTCGAGCGCCGACGGCCGTGAGGATCAGCAGACCATGAGGACCGGGAGGCAATGAGGGCCGAGTGGTCATGAGGGCCGAGGTGCAGGCCCGTCCTCCGCGCCGATCGTCTCCTCCGCGGTCCCCGGGGGATCCGAGTCGTGGCAGGTGCAGGGCTGTCCGGTGCGGTCGTAGCTGTCGCTGAGCCGCATCCACGAGTACGTCGGCTCCTGCGGCACCCCGGGCGGCGAGCTCTCCCACTCCTCCTGCCGCCCGAAGGGGGTGAGGTCGAGGAGGTCGAACACCATCATGAAGGGCTCCTCACCGCGGGCGTAGGTCGACCAGGTGTGGAACACGCGGTCGCCGCGGCGCAGGAACACGCTGATCGCCTGCTGCTCTGCGCCGTCGACGGTCGCCCCGAAGTCGATGTTGAAGGCGTCGCCCTCGGTCGAGTACCACGGCAGGTCCCAGCCCATGCGCTCGCGGAAGGCGTGCAGGCGCTCGAGCGGAGCGCGCGAGCTGAGCACGAATGCGGTCCGGCGAGCGTGGAGGTGGGAGAGCGGCCCGATGTGCTCGGCCATCATCGAGCACCCGTCGCACCCCTCCTGCCAGTCGGGTCCGAACATGAAGTGCTGGACGATGAGCTGCGGGTGCCCGTCGAACAGGTCGAGCAGCGTCACGGTGCCGTCCGGGCCGTGGAAACGGTAATCGGAGCGCACCTCGACCATGGGCATCCGGCGCCGGGCGGCGCTGATCGCGTCCTTCATCCGGGTGAGCGCCTTCTCCTGCTGCAGCAGCACGGCGCGTGCGTCGTCCCAGACGGCGCGGTCGACGATCGGCGGCCACTCTTCGGCGGCGCTCATCGGCCGAACCCGTCGTGCGGATCGTGGCCGTGGTCCCGTGATGTGCATGGTGCAGTCCTACACCATCGACGATCACAGCGATTGGGCCTCCGCCGCGATGCCGAGCTCGCGGCCGTCGACCGGCTCGACCACCTCGACGGGGACCGGCGGCGGATGATCCTGCCGGCGATGTGATAGTGATGAGGGATGGACACAGTCGTCTCACCGAGAACAGCACCGAGGAGTGCGGAGCGCACCCTGCAGCCCCTCCCTATGACCTACGACGAGGTGGTGCTCGGACGCCGGACGATCCGCGGGTTCACCGACGAACCCGTGTCACGGGCCGTGATCGAGGAGATCATCGGCCTGGCGATCCGGTCGCCGTCCTCACTCAACAGCCAGCCGTGGAACTTCTACGTCATCACCGGCGAGCCCCTCGAGCGGATCCGCGCCGGCAACGTCGAGCGCAACCTCGCCGGCATCCCGGAGTCGCGGGAGTTCCGCGGCTCCGACCCGTACCAGGGCAAGCACCGGGAGCGACAGATCGGCGTCGCCAAGCAGCTCTTCGCCGCAATGGGCATCGCACGCGAGGACAAACCGGCGCGCCAGGACTGGGTGCTGCGCGGCTTCCGGCAGTTCGACGCCCCGGCCTGCATCATCGTCACCTACGACCGGGACCTCCACGGCGGGGACGTGCCGGTGTTCGACTGCGGAGCGGTCGCCACCGCGCTCGTCAACGCGGCGTGGTCCCGGGGCCTCGGCTGCTGCGTCAACTCGCAGGGCATCATGCAGTCCCCCGTCGTGCGGGAGCACGCCGGCATCGCCGAGGACCAGGTCATCATGATCGCGATCGCCATCGGCCACCCGGACGAGTCCTTCCCGGCGAACAGCGTCGTGTCCGCCCGCAAGTCGGTGGACGAGGCGGCGGTGTTCGTCGGCTTCGACGAACCTGCGAACTGACCCTCAGGCTGCTCCTGCCCGCCGATCGACGAGGAGGAGCGCGAGCACGGTGACGCAGACGACGGCGAGTACGACGGCGGCGATACCCACTGCCGCGCCGAGCGAGCCGGCGGTCGCGAGCACCCCGACACCGAGCACGGCCACCGCCTGGAGGGTGTAGGCGACGAGGTAGAGCAGGGAGAGCACGGCACCGCGGTGCTCATCCGGAGCGATCCGGTTGATGACGCCGAGCCCGCCGGTGAATGCCAGCGAGTAGGCGATGCCGCCGACGATGCACCAGGCGAAGAACAGCGGCAGGGACTCGAATGCGCTCGCCACGGCCATGAGTCCGACGCTGAGTACGGTGGCCAGCGCTCCGGCGGCGACGAGCGCGCCGGCGCGCGCACGTCCGAGGAACAGCCCGGTGAGTCCGATGCAGGCGGCCGACGCTCCCAGCAGACCGCCGACGACTGCGGTGTTGTCGGTGCTCGTGAACTGGTCGATCATCGTCGCGCCGAGGGAGAGGAAGAGCGCTCCGACGCAGTACGCGAGCGCCGCGGACAGGGTCGCGATGAGGAACCCGAGGCGCATCCCCGCCGGCACATACGGGGCCTGCGGGCGCCACCTCGCCCGGGCGGCGGGCCGGTCGTCCGGGCTGAGCACGAGCGCGATGATCGACACTGCAGCAAGGCCGAGGAGAACGATGTAGCTCCACACCAGCGGCAGCGGGAAATGCTCGGCGAGCACACCGCTGAGGACCAGGGCGCAGGCGAGACCGGTGGCGGTCGCGACGGTGGCGGTGGTGCTCGCGAAGCGCGGATTCGCAGTGGGGTTGTTCTCCGTCAGCGCCGCAGTGGCTGCGCCCACCGTGAGCCCGGTTCCCGCACCCTGGAGGACGCGCCCGGCGTAGAGGAACACCACGTTCGGGGCGAGCGCGAAGACGAGTGCTGAGAGCCCGATCAGAGCGATGCCGACGATCATCACCCGTCGTCTGCCGTAGAGGTCGGACAGATTGCCGAACAACGGCAGCACGACCATGAGCGAGAGCTGGTAGGTGGCGAACACCGACGTCACGACGACCGGCGCGAGGTCCCACCGGTCCGCGTAGATCGGGTAGAGGACGCTCGGCGACCCGGAGGACCACAGGCCGAGTGCGAGGACAGAGGCTGCCGCCCAGAAGTAGCCCGTCCGTCCGAGCCGGGGCGGGGCGGATCCGTCGGACGACCTGCGCATGCGTGCTCTCCTCTCCGCCCCGACCGGAGAGCCCCTCGCAGCGGAAGGTGCCTCGTCGTCGCGGCCGGTTCCGATCCTACCCACGGAGCGTCCTCCGCGCGGTTCCTACGGTCGATGCAGCACTGAGGCACAGCTCACCCTCGAGCGTCGCCCGCGGCACCGTCGAAATCCTCTCGAACGAGCCTCGCCTGCAGGCCTCGCCCTGAGTAGGATGGAATCCCATCGGAGTTCGGAGGTCGATCATGCGGACCACCCGTCAATTGAGCATCACGCTCCCCAACGACATGGCCGACGCCCTCCGCGAGCGGGTCCGCTCGGGAGAGTACGCGAGTGAGAGCGAAGTCGTCCGAGATGGGTTGCGTGCTCTGTTCGCCCGCGATATTGCGATCGAACGGTGGTTGCAGGACGAGGTCGCCGCCGCCTACGACTCCGCGGTCGAATCACCTGCCGAAGCCGCGAGTCCGGATGAGGTTCGAGCCCGCCTTGCATCTCGGCACTCCCGCGAGACGTGAACGACTACCGCGTCGTCTTCGGCCGCGACTCGCTCAGTCAGCTCGATGACCTGTACGACTACATCGCCGATGCTGATTCACCCGACACCGCATTGCGATTCACCAATGCAATCGTCGACTTCTGCGAGGGGCTTGGAGACTTCCCTTCCGTGGTTCCGAACGCGATGACATCAGACCGGGGCTCCGCACGATCGGCTACAGAAGACGAGTGGTGATCGCGTTCGCCGTGCTCGAAGAGGTGGTCGCAATCATCGGCATCTTCTACGGCGGGCGAGACTACGAATCGATACTCGCTGAGAACGGAGGATAGCTCGGTTCCGGTCTCCAAAACGTTTCGAGCAGACTACCCGAGCGACTGCGGTTCATCCTTCATCCCGCTGCCGGCGATCAGCCCGCCGGAAACCGAGCGCCATGGCGACGAACAGGTCCCAGACGAGCACGAGGGTGAACATCCACCCGCCGTAGAGCACGAGCGCAGCCGGGCTCGCGGTGGTCACCGCAGAGGCGAGGCTGACGTAGAACAGCGCGTTCTTGGGGTTGAGCAGACCGGAGGCGAGGCCCAGGCCGAGGTTGCGCGTCCACGTGGTCCGGGCGGCCCGGTGCACCTCGGCCGGGTCGAGTGCTGTGCGGGAGCGCAGGAACACGATCCCGATGTGCACGAGGAAGATCCCCCCTGTTGCCTGGATGACGTGGAGCACCGCATCGTTCGTGATGAGCGCCATGCCGGAGAAGGCCGCGGCGATGATGAGGCCGTTGGCCAGGGCGACGGCGAGGAACTGCTCCACGGGACCTCCGGGGCTCGACGATGATCTGCATCGAGCATGGCCGGAGCAGTGAGGCGCGGTCTTGTACGAAGTTGCAGGTGTGCCGGGCGCGGCGGTCAGCCGCGGTAGGCACCGGGCAGTGCGGCCACGTGGGCCCGGAACACCCGGTGGAAGTGGCTCTGGTCGACGAACCCCAGGGCGATCGCGGTTTCCACGACAGAGGTTCCGGCGCGCAGCATCTCCCGGCCGCGGATGACCCGGTCATTCTGCCGCCAGGCCAGCGGCGAGGAGCTCGGAGTGATCGTCCGGGACGAGCGCGGCGAGCCAGGCCTCATCGGCGTGGATCATCCGGTACTCCCAGCGACCGCCGTCGGGGTTGCACGCGTGGACGAAGCCCGCGGGGATGAGGATGACGTCCCCGGGCACCAGGCGGACCGGGTCACCAACCGCGCCGGAGAACAGCGTCGATCCGCTGTCGATGATCCCGACGGAGAACCGCTCGTGCGTGCCGATCGCCTGGGGTGCGGCGGCGGTGTTCGGCGCCACCTACATCGGTCTCACCGGGATCCTGCTGATCTGGAGGACCCAGGTGCACCCGCGCTCCCCCGCCACCGGCGTCGGCCTCGCCTTCCTCGTCCTCGCCCTCGGGCAGGCGGCAGGAGCACCGTTGGTCGGGTCGCTGTCGACAGCCATCGGTCCGCCGCTCGCCTTCGCCGCCGCTGCGCTCGTCGGTGTCGCCGGAGCGTTCGTCCGACCGGCACGGCGCTGCTCCCGCGCCCTCACAGCACGAGCCGGCCGCCCATGATCACGGTCCGGTCGGGCGGCAGGTGGAACGCCGTCGTCCGGTCCGCGGCGGTCCCGGCGAGCCAGAGGAACACCGCGGTGCGCCACCGGCGCCACGAGGGCGGATGAGCTGTGGTCAGGCGCACGATGGAGAGGAAGTACCGGGCGCGGTGCACGTCGAGATCGAGGTCCGGGACCAGAGCCTGCGCCCGCGCCAGCGCCCGGGGCACGTCCTGCGGGTCCATGAAACCGACCCGGCAGATGACGTGGATGAACCCCGGGTGTGGCAGCCGCTCCACCACGACGCGCTCGGCGTGCCTGATGTGCGGCACGTCGGCGTTGACGACGGTCATGATGACGTTCTGCGCGTGGAGCACCCGGTTGAACGTCACCGTGTCGCGCAGCGGCAGCGGGGTCGTCGCGGGATCCTGGTGGAGGAACACCGCGACCCCCGGCACGCGGTCCGCCTGTGCGTCGGTGCCGGAGAGGAACGCGTCGAGGGGCGATTCGAGCCGGGCGCGGCCGGCCGCCGCGCGCGCCGCTCCCCACCGCCACGTCGCCATTACGGTGACGAGCACGATCGCGATCGTCACCGGCAGCCAGCCGCCGTGGAGCAGCTTGGTGAGGTTCGCCGCGAGGAGCACGAGCTCGACTCCCATGACGAGCACGAGGAACACCACGAGCTGCCACCAGGCCGCACCCAGGACCCGACGGGCGAACACCGTGAACAGCACGGAGGTCAGCACGAGCGTGCCGGTCACCGCCAGCCCGTAGGCCGCGGCGAGGGCCACGGAGGAGCGGAAGAGCGCGATGAGGACGAGGACTCCGGCGAAGAGCACCCAGTTGACCGAGCCGATGTAGATCTGCCCGCCCTCCCGCCGCGAGGTGTGCCTGATGGTCAGGCGCGGCAGGATCCCCAGGCGGGCAGCCTGGCGGGACACGGAGAATGCCCCGGAGATCACGGCCTGCGAGGCGATGACGGTCGCGAGCGCGGCGAGGCCGACGAGCGGCAGCGTCGCCCAGGTCGGGGCGAGGCGGAAGAACGGGTTGTCGATCGCGGTCGGATCGCCCAGGATCACGGCGACCTGCCCCAGGTAGTTGAGCGTGAGCGTCGGGAACACGAGACCGAACCACGCCAGCCGGATGGGCCGGGGGCCGACGTGTCCCATGTCGGCGTAGAGCGCCTCGGCACCGGTGATGACGAGCACCACCGCACCCATCGCGATGAACGCCACGCCGGGGCGCTCGACGGCGAAGACGATCGCGTGGTGAGGCAGCAGCGCGCCGAGGATCTCCGGGGTGCCGAGGATGTGCGGCACCCCGAGCACGGCGAGCGTGAGGAACCAGACCACCGTGATCGGCCCGTAGAGGTGGCCGACGGCGGTCGTGCCGAACCGCTGCACCCAGAAGACCACGGCGAGCAGCCCCACCGACAGCGGCAGCACCCACCCGGACAGCCCGTGCCGCACCACCGCGAGGCCCTCGAAGGCCGACATCACGGAGATCGCCGGGGTGATGAGCGAGTCGCCGTAGAACAGGGCGGCACCGACCATGCCGAGGATCAGCGCGGTGCCGGTGAGCCTGCCGCGCTCCCCTAGCCTGCGCAGGATGAGGGCGACGAGCGCGAGGATCCCGCCTTCGCCGTCGTTGTCGGCGCGCATGACGAGGGCGATGTACTTGACGGAGACGATGACGGTGATGACCCAGAACACCATCGAGATGATGCCGAACACGTCGCCGCGCGTGGGTGCGACGGAGTTGTGGTCGACGCTGAACACCGCCTGCAGCGAGTACAGCGGGCTGGTGCCGATGTCGCCGAACACGATGCCGAGTGCGCTGAGGGCGAGCGGACCGCGGGCCGCATGGTGAGCCCGCGGCGCCTCGGGCCCGGTTCCAGCGGGTCCGGACCCCTGCGGGGGCGGATCTGCGGGCGGGTCGAGCGGGGCGTCGGACGCCATGGACTCATGGTCCCACGGATCGCCCTTCCCGGCGGATGAAGATGCCGCCCCGGCACTCCGGCGGCTGGATTCCGCCAAGGAACGCCAGCGCCGCCGGTGAGGGGTTGAAGCCGCTCCAGGCGAGGTACTCGATGCGGGTGGGCCCGCCGGCGACGGTGACCGTGCTCAGCCCCGGGTCCTCGGGCACCACCGCGGGCGGAAGCAGGGTGACGACGAGGTCTTCGCGGACGAGGTCGAGGATGAGCTCGGCGCTCATCGCCTCGAACGCGACCTCGCGGCGCAGACCGGCGGCCCGGAACGCGAGGTCGGACTGGGTGCGCCCGGGCGTGCCCTGCGCGAAGTCGACGAACGCCTCTCCGGCGAGGTCGGCGAGCTCGATGCGCTTCCGCCCGGCAAGCCGGTGATGGGAGGACACGACGGCGACGTGACGCTGCCGTGCGAGCACCCGGGAGGCGACTCCCTGCGGCGGCCCGGTGTCAGGCAGGCCGAGCACCGCGACGTCCATCCGTCCGTCCGCGATGGCGGAGGCGAACGTGTCGCTGCCGCCGCCGCGCAGCGTGATCCGTACCTCGGGGTGCGCCCGGTGGAAGGCGCCGAGCGTCGCGGCGATGTCGAGCGCGGTGACGGTGGGGATCACCCCGAGGGTCAGGGTGCCGCTGATGCGTCCGATCGCGGCGGCGGAATCGGCCACCGCGCGCTCGGCGGCCTCGAGGCTCGCCCGCGCCTGCGGGAGGAACGCTCGGCCGGCGGGCGTGGGCTCGACCCGGCGGCTCGACCGGGCGAACAGGGTGACGCCGAGCTCGTGCTCGAGCGCCTTGATCTGGTGGCTGAGCGCGGACTGCACGACGAAGCAGCGTTCGGCCGCCCGGGTGAAGCTGCGCTCCTCGGCGACAGCGACGACGTACCGCATCTGCTGGAGCTCCATCCATCCATGATGGCTGTTCATCCTTAGCATGACAACAATGTGTTGGACTCATCCTCGGGGGAGGTCCGACGATGGACGCATGACACCGACCCCGCCCCGCTCCACCGCTCCGGCAGCCGACCTGACCGGAAGCACCCGCGCGGGCTGGACGGCGCTCGCCGCACTCGCCCCGGCGGTCTGGGGAACGACGTACATCGTCACCACGCACCTGCTGCCCGAGGGCCACCCGCTGTTCGCCGCGCTCATGCGCTCGCTCCCCGCCGGCCTCCTCGCGGTGCTGCTGGTCGGGCAGCTGCCGCACGGCACGTGGTGGTGGAAGAGCCTGGTCCTCGGCACGCTCAACATGGGCGCGTTCTTCCCCCTCCTGTTCCTCTCCGCGCAGCTCCTGCCCGGCGGGGTCGCCGCCACGCTCGGTGCCACCCAGCCGCTCGTCGTCGCGTTCCTCGCCGTCGCGATCCTCCACGAACGGCTCTCCGCGTGGCGCGTGACCTGGGGAATCATCGGCGTCGTGGGCATCGGCCTCGTCGTCCTCGGGCCCACCGCCGCGCTGAGTCCGCTCGGCGTGCTCGCCGGGATGGCCGGGGCCGTGTCGATGGGCACCGGAGTCGTGCTCACCAAGCGCTGGGGCCGCCCACCCGGGGTGTCCTCGCTCGGCCTTGCCAGCTGGCAGCTCACCGCCGGCGGGCTCGTGCTGCTCGTCCCGGCACTCGTCATCGACGGGGTGCCCGCCGGCATCGATGCCCCGGCGGTCGCGGGGTACCTGTGGCTGGGGCTCGTCGGCGCGCTCCTGACGTACACCCTGTGGTTCTCCGGCATCCGGCGCCTGCCCGTCACCGCGACCGCGCTCCTCGGCCTCCTCTCCCCGCTCGTCGCCGCTGTCCTCGGCGCAGCGATCGCCGGCGAGGCCCTCGCCCCGGTCCAGCTGGCAGGATTCGCCGTCGCACTCACCGCGATGGTCGCCGGTCAGCTCCCCTCACCCACCCGTTCGAACCCGACACCCGACATCCCACAGAAGGAGACTCGACCATCATGAGAATCGCCGTATTCGGCGCCACCGGCATGGTCGGCAGCGCCACCGTCGCCGAGGCGCTCAGCCGCAGCCATTCCGTCCTCGCCCTCTCCCGCCGGCCGGGCGCGGAGCCGGACCGGCCGGGGTGCGAATCCCGTGCCGTCGACATCGCCGACCACGCGGCGGTCAAGGCAGTGCTCGCCGAGGTCGACGCCGCGGTGCTCGCCATCCGGCTGCCACCCGGGGAGGAGTCCGCCGTCGCCGGGCTCACCCGCGGGGTGCTCGATGCCGCGGAGCGGTCCGGCACCCGGGTCCTCATCGTCGGCGGCTCCGCGCCGCTGCGCTCCCCGGGAGATCCCGGGCGCCTCCTCATCGACGACCCGGAACACGTGCCCGAGGCGTGGCGGGCGGTCGCCGCGGCGAGTCTGGCGCAGTACCGCGTATGCCGGAGGCATGCCTTCACCGGGTGGACCTATCTCAGCCCGCCGGCCGTGCTCGAGCCCGGTGCGCGCACCGGCGTGTACCGGCGCGGGACCACGACGCTGCTCACCGACGCGCACGGGCGCTCGCGCATCACGGCCCCGGACCTCGCGATCGCCGTGGTCAACGAGCTCGAGCACCCCGGGGAGGACCGGCACTTCACGGTCGCGGCAGGCTGACCCCGGTAGGGCGCTCGAGGGCGGCGCACAGCTCGTCCTGGAACTGCTCGTCTTGGACCGTCGGATGCGGCTCCTCGATCCGCTGGTGGCGCCAATAGCCTCCGGAGTCGCGTGCCGCGGGGTCGTCCGTGGCCGCGAGCCACGCCTGGGTCACGTGTCCGAGCGCCAGATCGTCGGTCGCGGACGGCCCGCCCATCTTCGTCGGCACCCATCCGGGATCCACGGCGTGGGAGATGACGTCGGGCCGGCGCCGCGCGACGGCCGCCATGAGAGCGGTGACGAGCAGCTTGCTGTCGGAGTACGACACCGATTCACCTGGCTGCTCGATTCCGGTGAGCTCAGCCCGGCCGCCTCGGTGCATGCCGCTGCTGAGGTAGATCACCCGCGCGGCCGGGACGAGCGCGGTGAGCAGATAGGGTGCGATGACGTTGGCCGGCAGCACGTCCGGCCCGTCGATGATCCCGGCGTTGTGGATGACGGCGTCGATCGGCCCGAACCGGGATACGTCCTCGGCCAGTGATGCCACCTCGTCGGGGCGGGCGAGGTCGCCGACGATCGCCTCGGCCCCGAGGGAGGTCAGCTCCGCGACGACGGCGAGCCGCTGCGGGCTGCGGGCATGGACGACGACCTCGTGGCCGTCATCGAGGAGTGATGCGGCGCCGGCCCGGCCGAGGCCGTCGGTCGACCCGGTGATGAGGATGCGCATGAACTTCTCCTTCCATCTCATGCGAGCGGTGCGTCGGTCATCGTCCACCGGACTCCGTCCGGTGCCTCGGCGAATGGATCGGATCACCGCGGTAGGACAGCGGAGTGAATCCGAGCACGCGGCGGAAGTCGGTGCTCAGGTGGGCATGGTCGGCGTAGCCGAGCTCCGCGGCGACCCGCGCGATCGACAGCGTCGGGTCCTCGCGGAGTCGCTGCGCGGCCTCCTGGAGCCGGTACCGGCGGATGATGGTCAGCGGCGGCAGTCCGACGTACCGCTGCGCGATCCTCTGCACACCGCGCACGGAGATGCGCAGGCGGACTGCGACCTCGTCGACGCGGACGAGGGAGCGGTCGGCGGCGATGAGGTCCTCCATCGCGTTGGCGAGGAGACCGCCCTCGTCCGGCGGTGCGAGGTTCTCGCGGAGCCACGCGGTGAACGACTCGGCGGCACGATCACGGTCGTGCTCCTCGCCGCCGTCCTGCATCGCGGTGGTCACCGACCGGTGCAATGCGGGTGCCGCGAAGGGCACCTCGGAGTCGGCGATTGCGCGGGGATCGGGGTGAAGGGCTGCGATCCCGGCCGGCCGCAGCAGCGCCCCGAACGCCCACCCGCTGCCGCTGAGCTCGCGATGGGAGGCCCCCGTGGTGGGCCCGACGAGGGACACTCCGGTGGGATCGACGACGAGGTTCGAGGCAGGGAACGGCAGCAGGTTCTGCCGCGAGCTCTCCCCCGGCGGGAGGTCCCACACCGGGTTCCAGAGCCAGCGGATCCGATCGCTGAGGTCGACGGGAGCCGGGTACCGGTGGAAGCGCGGGAGCGCTGCCGGGTACAGGATCCCCCGCTCATCGCTCGGGTCGGTCATCGCACCGTCCCTCCGGGAAGTCGTCGTGAATCTCCAAGCGTCGACGTCAGGCTCACTCGTACGCTCATTCCATGAACACACATGACACACTCCGTTTCGGAGTCACAGGAGACCACACGACCGACGGAATCCCCCACGGCTCGACGAGCCTCACCCCGTTCCTCGCCATCGAGGGTGCAGGTGATGCACTCGAATTCTATCGCTCGGTGTTCGGCGCCCGCGTCGTCGACGCCACCGAGATGGGCGGCGTCGTCGTCCACGCCGAGCTCGACCTCGGTACCGGCAGGCTCCAGATCGGCGAGCCCAGCCCGGACTACGGCATGGTTCCGGCCCCGGGCGGCGATCGGGCCTGCTATTCGCTGGGACTGTACTGCTCGGACGTCGATGCGGTCGTACAGCGCGCCGAGGAGTCCGGGGCGGTGGTGCGTGAGCCGGTGAGCACCTTCGTCTCCGGCGACCGGTACGCCTCGATCCGGGACCCGTTCGGGGTGCGCTGGTCGATCATGTCCCGGGTGGAGGACCTCTCCGAGGAGGAGAGCAGCCGCCGGATCGCCGCCTGGGCGGCCGAACAGGAGGCGGCCGGCTGACCTTGTGCTGGGGCGGCCGGCTATGCCCTGAGGCATACGCGGAAGATCGGCCCCGAGGGAGACGATCGGGGCGCGGCATTCCGCGAGAGTGGTGGACACGACAACGCTCCAGCGAAAGGAAGCCACCATGTCCACCACGCATCTCACCCCCAGCACCGCCGGCCACCGTGAGCAGGCGGCGACGTCCCGGAACAGTGCGGCGCCTGCACCGCAGGGGTCCGCGACCGGCGGGGGCGTCCTCGCCCTCGTGCTCTCCGGGGTCGCGCTGCTCACCGCACCGGTCCTCCTGCTCCTCCCCTCCATCGGTTTCGCTCCGGCGCTCGCCGCCGCGGCCGGGATCGTCCTCGCCGCCACCGGGCTGCGCGGGGCGACCCACGGCCGAGGTGTCGCCGTCACCGGGCTCGTCGTGTCCACACTGCTGTTCGTGGTCCTGCTGGGTGCCGCGGTCGTGTGGAACCTCGGGGTCGCCGGCCCGGCGATCCGGGACTACGCCGAGCTCCACGAGGCCATCGACCGCGTCCGCTCGATCGTCCTCGGCGCCTGACGCGCGTCGTGGAATCACCGACCGCACAGGGAGAGAGGAGTCGCCATGACCGCGCAGTTCTTCGGGTCGATCCTCGTCGGCCTCATCGTCTCAGCACTGCTGTTCCTGCCGCTGCTCGTGTGGCAGTACCGCCGCTACGGCCGCTTCGATGCGCTGCGGATGCTGTGGACCACCGCCGGGTTCGTCTACGCCACCGCCATCGTCGCGTTCACCGTGTTCCCGCTGCCGGAGTTCACCGACGGCTACTGCGCAGCCCACGGCACGCGGCCGCTGCTCGACCCGCTGCGGTTCCCCCGCGAGCTCGTCGAGCTCGTCCGGTCCCAGGGGCCGCGGGCGGTCATCGGCGATGGGCTCGTGTGGGAGTTCGTGCTCAACATCGTGCTGTTCGTCCCGTTCGGGCTGATCGTGCGCCGCGTCATGGAGTGGCCGCGCGGCACCGTCCTCGCCGCGGCGCTGGGCACCTCGCTCCTCATCGAGCTCACCCAGCTCACCGGCAACTGGGGCCTAGCGCCGTGCGCGTACCGGTTCGCCGACACCACCGACCTCCTCACCAACACCACCGGCGCGGTCGCCGGGCTCGGCCTCGCGGCGATCACCCCGCGGCTCCTGTCCACCAAGGCGCACCTGTTCGCCCACCGGGAGCGGGCGCGTCCGGTGACCCGCGGCCGCCGGGGGCTCGGCATGGTCCTCGACTGCTGGTTCCTCGTACTCGCCGCGGTGCTCGGGGGAACCGCCGGGTCGACGCTCTTCACCCTCGCCCAGAGCGGTCCCGACGGTGCTCTCAGCCCGGAGCAGTACCTCGCGCTCGAGCGGACCATCGTCACCGGCGCGTGGATCGCCGCACTCGGCGTGATCGTCGTGCCGGCAGTCATCGGCACCGGTGCCTCGCTCGGTCAGCGCACCGTCTACCTCGCCCCCGTGGCGAAGAACGGATCGCGGGTGCGGCTCCTCGCCCGCGCGCTCACGGTGCACGGCGCGATGGTCACGGCCCTGTTCTGCGGGTTCCCGTCCGCGCTCCTCGTCCTGCCGCTGGGTGCAGCCGCCCTCCTCGCCGTCGCCGTCGACCCCCGCGGACTCAGCTGCCTGCTCACCGGGTGCCTGCTCCGCGATGCACGGCAGCCCGCCTCGGGCGCGGTGGCGGACGGGCCGGGCACGGGTGCGGCCCCGACGCGGGATCCGGTCGGCGCGACCCGATGAAACCGGGGCGCGACGTCACGTCGGATCCTCTCCTGCCGGCGCTCGACCCCGGCTATGCTCGCCCCATGACGCGACGTGAGACCGATGCCCTCTGGACCCTCGTCCGCGCCGAGCGCGCCGCCCTGCTCAGCGACCTCCAAGGTCTCACCGACGAGCAGTGGCGCAGTCCCAGCCTGTGCGGTGAGTGGGACGTGGAGAATGTCGTCGCCCACCTCACGGCGGCCGCCACGACGACCCGCTTCGGGTGGTTGCGGAGCATGGCGGCGGCCCGCTTCCGGCCGGCGATGCACAACGAGCGCCGGCTGGCCGAGCACCTCGGCGCCACCCCGCAGCAGACCCTCGAGGCGTTCCGGGCCGTCATCGACGCGCGGATCGCGCCGACCTCGGACATCACGGCCTTCCTCGGGGAGGTCGTCGTCCATGCGCAGGACATCCGCGAACCCCTCGGGCTGACGACGACGCCTTCGGCCGAGGCGCTCACGGCGGTCGCGGAGTTCTACGCGGCCAAGGACTTCGCCGTGCCGAGCCACGCCATGGTCGAAGGTCTGCGCCTGCGCGCGAGCGATACCCCGTTCACCCATGGCACCGGACCCGAGGTCGTGGGCCCGCTGCTGTCGCTCGTCATGGCGATGGCGGTGCGCCCGAGCCACCTCGACCGGCTCGACGGCGCGGGTGCAGCGACGCTGCGCCAGCGGGTCGAGGACGAGTAGATCGAGGAGCGGCGGTTGCGCATCTACAGTCGACCGTTCTCAGCGCCACTCATGAGGCGCTGGCGATGAATGACCAGAAGGTGGAACAGACGTGACGGACGACCAGACCTCTCCCCCGCCCGCACGACTGCGGGACCTCTTCTCCTACCTCGCCGAGCACCGCGGCGTACTCATCGTCGTCCTCGTCATCTCCCTGGTCAGTGCCGGACTCAGCCTCGCTCAGCCGGTCATGGTCAACCGGGTCATCGACGGCGTGGGCGCGGGTACGGCGATCGGCGGCACGGTCATCATCCTCGTCGCCCTCGTCGTCGCCGCAGGAATCACCGAAGCCGTGCAGCAGTACCTGCTGGGGCGGACCGCCGAGGGAGTCGTGTTCAGCGCCCGGCGGCGCCTGCTCGGCCGTCTGCTCAGGCTGCCGGTGAAGGAGTACGACACCCGCCGGACCGGAGACCTCGTCTCCCGCGTCGGCTCGGACACGACCATGGTGCGCGAGGCGCTCACCGGCGGTCTGATCGAGGCGGTGAGCGGTGCGCTCGTCTTCGTCGGCGCGCTCATCGCCATGGCTCTGCTAGACCTGACCCTGCTCGGCATCACGGCCGCCGTCGTTCTCGTTGCCGTCCTCTGCGTGACGCTGGTGAGCTCGCGTATCCAGGCACTCACCCTGGAGTCCCAGGAAGCGCTGGGCCGGGTCTCCTCCGGGGTGGAGCGGGCCATCTCCGGGGTGCGCACGATCCGCGCCTCCGGCGCCACGGCGCGGGAGGAGGCCGCTCTGGTCGCCGATGCGGGGGCCGCATATCGCCTCGGGGTCCGGATCGTGCGGATCAGCGCCCTGCTGTGGCCGGTGAGCGGCCTCGCTATCCAGGGGGCGTTCCTCGCGGTGCTCGGCGTCGGCGGCTACCGCGTCGCCTCGGGCACCCTGTCGGTGGCGGATCTCGTCACCTTCATCCTCTTCCTGTTCATGATGCTCATGCCGCTGGGCACCGCGTTCGGGGCGGTCATCACCGTGCGGACCGCGCTCGGCGCTCTCTCCCGCATCGAGGAGGTGCTCGATCTCCCTTCCGAGAGCGACGACGATGCCCCAGCGTTGCGGTCGGCGGACAGAATCGCGCAGCCAGCCTCTGTCAATCAGGTCGAGTTCGACCGCGTCTCGTTCGCCTACCGGGACGGAAAGCCCGTTCTCCGAGAGGCGAGCTTCGCAGTCCCCCACGGTTCGACGACTGCCCTCGTCGGGCCGTCCGGGGCGGGGAAGTCGACGGCCCTGGCGCTCATCGAGCGCTTCTATGATCCGGCCGACGGGTCGATCTCCGTCGACGGGACGGACATCCGCGACATGCCGCGCGCAGAGCTCCGCGCCAGGATCGGCTACGTCGAGCAGAATGCGCCGGTGCTGGCCGGGACTATCCGGGACAACCTCCTCCTCGCCGCCCCCGAGGCGGACGAGGCCCGGTGCCGGCGGGTGCTCGCCGAGGTCAACCTGCTCGACCGCATCGACCAGCACCCGCTGGGCCTCGATGCGGTCGTGGGCGATGACGGGGCGGGTCTGTCCGGCGGGGAGCGCCAGCGGCTGTCGATCGCCCGCGCGCTCATCGCCGACACTCCCCTGCTCCTGCTCGACGAACCGACAGCGAGCCTCGATACGCGGAACGAATCGGCGATGCGCAGCGCCATCGAGTCCGCATCGATCGGACGCACGGTCGTGATCATCGCGCATCGCCTCGCCACCGTCGCGGACGCGGATCAGATCGTCGTGCTCGACGACGGCCGGGTCACCGCCACCGGCACCCATGCCGAGCTCCTCGAGACGAGCGACCTCTACCGCGACCTCGCCCGCCGGCAGCTGCTCGTGCGGTAGCCGACAGCTCACCCACTACGGGAGCAGGACGAGCATCCAGCATCGATCCCGTACTCCAGAGCCGAGGGATGTACTCGCACGCCGACGCCGGGCGTCGCGGATCACTCGGCGCGAGTCCTGCCGTCCAGCTCTGCGCGCGGATACGTGAAAGACTGTTGACCACGCCGCTTCTGCAAGTTATCTTGGAAGGGTGCCGGATGAACCGCTCATCGCTCCGTCCGCACTCAAGCACGGACTGGAAGAAACCGACATTCTCCACGCCTACCGAAACCCCGTCCGAATCTGGGATCTGGGTGACGGGTTCACCATGATCGTCGGCCCCAACCGGGCGGCGATCCTTCTGGAGGTCGGCTACGTCGATGGCGAGCAGATCCACGTCATCGTCCACGCCATGGTTGCCCGCGAGAAGTTCCTGAGGTGATGAATATGCCACGCACGGTCGAGGAGATCCTGGCCCACGCCGAGGAGCTGGCCACCCGGTTCGAGGACTACGAGCCCAACCCCGCCGCCGAACTCGACGCCGACGCAGTCGCGCTGCTCCGCGCTGCCGTCGCCGAACGCTCTGAAGCCGAACGCCACATGGTCGATGCTGTCCGCACCGCCCGAGAGGCCGGCATGCCCTGGTCCACCATCGGTTCCTTCGTCGGCACTTCCGGCGAAGCCGCCCGACAGCGCTACAGCTCGAAGGTCGCCTGACGAACCTGAACGCGGCAGCTGCAACAAGCATCGCCAAGAGTTTCGTGACGAGGTCGGCGCTCGTCCACCATCGCCGCTCGATGACTGCGCCGGACTCGTCGATCGCCAGGACGGACCACTCGGGCCGGATGCGGCCCGACTCCAGCTCCCGGATGCCATATGCGCCCCCGGACTGCCCTGTGGTCGTCAGTCGGCGCGCGCCCGCTCCACCTTCCGGAACCACGCGCGCCCGGGTGCCGACGAGATCCCGTGGGCGAGGGTGCTCGCGACGACGATGAGTGTGCCGGCGGCGAGGATCTCCGGGTGGACGCTGCCGTACTCGACCTCCATCGTGAGGTAGAAGATCGCGGCCACGCCGACGGGCCCGAACCAACCGAGGAACGCCGCGCTGTGCAGCGGCATCCCCAGGGGGCGGGCCAGGCCGAGGATCAGCGGCAGGCGGCGCAGGACGAGCACCGCAACCGCGAGCGCCACGCCCGTCCACCCGAGCGCCCTCCACTCGGCCCAGGGGAGCATGGCGCCCAGGGCGACGAAGAAGGGCAGGACGGCGAACTGGTTGACAGCCTCATCGATCTGCACCTCAGTCTCGCGCTCGGCGCCGGTGCTCACCAGGTTGAACGCCAACCCGGCGCAGAAGGCCCCGAAGACGCCGTTGAGGTTTGCGAGGCCGCAGACGCCGAGGACCAGCAGCGCCAGGAGGATCGTGTAGAGCAGCATCGGGCCCTGTTCGGTGGTCTTGTGGCGCTGCGCCAGGTGCAGGGCCTTCGCCGCGACCACGCCGCCCACCACACCCACGACGAGCGCGCCGAGCACCTGCCACCCAGATTCCAGCACGGCCTGTCCCGCGGAGAGCGGCCCCGCCACAGCGAGCGCGAGCAGGACAAGCGGCATGGCGAGGCCATCGTTGGCGCCGGACTCGAGGGAGAGGATCTGGCGATCGCGCTTCGGGAGGTCCTCCTCGGCGTCCAGGCCGGTCACCGCGCTGGACGCGAGCACCGGGTCGGTAGGGCAGACGGCCGCGCCGAGCAGCAGGGCGAGCGCGAAGGAGGTGCCGAGCAGCCACATCGCCAGCCCGGTGGAGACCAGCGCCATTGCGGGCATCACCACCCCGATGAGGAGGGCGAGCGACCTCCAGTTCCGCCGCAGGGCCGCGAAGGGGTAGCGCAATGCCACGCCCATCACGGACACCGCCAGGAGAACCTCCGCGCCGTGCTGCAGGAGGGAGGGCTCGGCGGTGAGCTCGGGCAGTTCGAGGATCCCGGTGACGGCCGGGCCGAGCAGCACACCCGCCACGATCGCAATGAGGGGCTCCGAGACAGGCCACTGGTGGAGCCGGGCCGAGATGGCCACGATGACGACGCCGAGGGCGCCGACCACCACGAGCAACAGGTCGAGCGTGGACACGTCAGCACTCCTGTCGGGGACACACTCGGGCGGGCACAGGGTCGGGGTCGCTCAGCCGCCGGGCTTCGCGTTGACCTACCGTGCATCGATCGTACTGGCCCCCGCCACCTCAGAGCGATAGTCACAACTTATCGCAGCGCGTCGAGGGCGGCCTCAGTGGAGTCGAACACACGGAAGTCACACCATCGGCACGACCTCTGCACCCGGCCCAGTCATCGGAGTTCGTTGCTGAATCTGCCCCGCGCGCGACGAAGGCCCGGCCGGCATCCCGGCTGGGCCTTCATCGACGAGTCACTGTCTCACGGTTTCTCGAGTGGAGCTAAGGGGAATCGAACCCCTGACCTTTTCATTGCGAACGAAACGCTCTACCAACTGAGCTATAGCCCCGAGACCCCGTTACTGTAGCAAACCCACGGCCCGGTTTCACAATCGGCGGATCGGCCTCGGAACTCTGCGTCACAGCGGGGACGCGTCACAGCGGGGACGCGTCACAGCGGGGACGCGTCACAGCGGGGACGTCCCCGCCGCTCCCCTACCCGCGCTCGGCGAACTCGACCGGCGCGAAGTAGCGGTTGCCCTTGAACTCGACCTCCGCGGCCGGCAGCTCGTCGCCCACCTTGACGAGGTCGGAGACCTTGATCTGCTTGCGGTTCTCCCCCGACTTCTCCGCAGCTCCCGTGACCTCGGCGAGCAGCCGGACGTCACGGGCGCGGATGAGGCCGCGCCGGCCGAGCTCGTCCTCGGCGATCGCATAGCCCGGACCGGTGCGCGTCACGGTGACGCGCAGCAGGTCGCCGGCCTGCGTCTCGCCCTCACCGTCCTGCGCATCCCCGCGCGAGGTCTGCTCGATGTCCTGGGCGAGCAGGTCCGCGAGCCGGTCGACCTCGGACAGGAGATTGGCCATCGAGGCCGCGACCTGCGTGTGGAAATCACTCGGCGACAGCGGTCCGCCGGGCTTGTAGAGGTCGTCGTGGGTGAGCTCGCCCCAGGCGTCCTGGAGCCGGGTGCGCACCTGGATCTCCACCCGCACAGGGTGCTGCGCCTTGGAGTCCTCCGCGCCGAGCACCGCATGGAATGCGCGGTAGCCGCTCGGCTTCGGGTCGAGGTGGTAGTTCTTCACCGGCTCGACGACCTCGAACCGACTGGCCCGGCCCATCTCCGCGCGCAGCACGTCGACGAAGGCCTCGAGGTCGCGGGAGGACTTGCACAGCACCTTGACCCCGGCGAGGTCGGAGATCATCTCCACGATCTCCCCGGGCTCGCTCGGCAGCGCCTGGCCCTCGGACTTCTTGAGCACTTTCTCCAGCGTCCGCATGGGCTCCTTGATCCGGTAGCCGTCGACGACGATCCTGGAGCGATCGGCGAGCTCCATGCTCTCGGTGATCCCCTCGAGGAAGCGGATCACTCGCTGACACGCCACCTCCCAGCGCTGGGAGTCGGCTTGGTAGAGCCGGTCGACGGCGGCGCGCACGCGGGCACGCGCGAGGTGGGGAGCGGGGTCGGTGTTCATCGTTCCCAGGATACGCGGCACCGCGCCGGGTACGCCTCAGCCGCGACGGCGCAAGCGCAGCACGGTGACGGCACCGACCGCCACGAGAACTGCGCCGATCCCGAGGAGCCCGAGCACCTGGGTGCCGGTGCGCGGCAGCGAACCGGGCGAGTCGCCACGACCTGACCCGGAGGCGCTGTCGTCGGTGGAATCATCGTCGCGTCCGCCCGGCGAGGTGGGAGAGTACGTATGCGTGGGCTGGGCGTCGGGCGACGGTGACACCGACGGGGTCGAGTCCGGAGCCTCGGTCGGATCACCGCTCGGGCGATCGGTGGGCTCGGGAGCAGTCGGCTCCCCGGTCGGGCCATCACTCGACCCGTCGCTCGGCTCCTCGCTCGGCTCCTCGGTCGGAGTCGGCTCCCCCGTCGGCTCCCCGGCCGTAGGGGTGAGCACGTATCCACGGGCGCCCTCGGGGGTCTCCGCAGTCCCGACGATCTGGCCTGCCTCGTTGATGTCACGGGCTTCCCGCAGCGTCACGCCCTCCGGGAGGTCGACCACGGAGTCGAGGGCGGTGACTCCACCGCCGTCCCACAGGAGCGCCGACCCGCCGAAGCTCGTATTGCCGGCGTAGCGGGAGGCGTACCCGACGGCCTGCCCCTGCGTGTTCACCGCCGCGGCCTTGGTGTGCGGGTACTCAGCCATTGGGGTCGTGGCGAGCGCCTCGGCCCGCCCTTCGCGCCAGACGTAGGCGGTTTCCACCCGGTCGATCCGGGCAGAGCCGACCACGAGGTCCGCGCCCGCGATCCCGGCCGGGTCCGCGGAGACGTGTTCGGCCGGCTCCTCGAGCAGCGTCGGGGTATCGCCGTCCCACACGACCGCGCGGCGCACCCCGTGGGAGTGATCGCCGTGGGCCTCCTCGATCGTCGCGGTGCCGACCGCGGAACCGTCCTCGGCGAGCGCGGTCACCCGCACCCGCGTCACCTCGGACCCGGGCTCCTCGGCGGCCGGGGCGGGCAGCGGCTCGAGCGCATCGGGCCGCCAGCGGAAGGCACCCTCGGCCGTCTGCACGACGATCGTGCCCGAGTTCGCGATGTCGACCGCAAATCCCGAGCTGTCGTGCGCACGCACCGGTGCGGCCCCATCGGCCCACAGCACAGGCACCGAGGATCCTGCGTCGTCGAACGCCTCCCCTACCGCGGTGCGCGCATCACTGATGTCGAAGGGGCGGGAGAACTGCGAGGTGCCCTGGTACTGGCCCAGGGCCTCCCCCGTCGCCTCACCGGCCCGCCACAGCACGGTCTCCTGCGGCTGCGCCTTCTTCGTCGGGCGCTGGAGACCGATGACCTCGCCGGACTCGCTGATCCCCTGCGCGCTGCTCATCACCCCGTCGGTCGGGTCGAGGAGGGTGAGCGTGTACTCGGCAGCACCCCGGTCAGGATCCGCGGGAGCGGCCGCAGCGGCCGGCGGCAGGACTGCGGCAGAGGAGAGTGCGAGCGCGCTGAGCGCGCTGAGCGCGGGGACGGAGAACGAGGCGGAAGGACGGCTGCGGGACATGATGACCTCGAATCGGCAGAGCGGAGTTGACGGTGCACGCGCTGCGGACGAGCCCTCGGCACCCGACTCGAAGCTAGCGGACCACAGGGCACATGCACCTATCCTCATCTGCAGATACGTTGATCTGTGCCGCTACTGGCAGCCCCTGCGCTCCCCGGCCTCTTGTGCGGTCACGCAGAGAAGGTGCATGATTCACTCAGCAAACCTGCGCAGTTCGATCATCTCGACCCAAGGAGACCGCCCATGGATGTGCGGCTGATTCTCGCCCTCGTGCTCGGCATCGCGACCATCGTCGTCCTTGTGCTGCGCACCCGCCTCGACGCGTTCGTCGCCCTGCTCATCGCCGCCCTCGTCACCGGCCTCGTCGCCGGTCAGGAGATCCTCGGCGTCATCGACTCCGTCACCACCGGCTTCGGCAGCACGCTGGCGAGCATCGGCATCGTGATCGGCCTCGGCGTGGCCGTCGGCAAGATCCTCGAGGTCTCCGGCGCCGCCGACGCGCTCGCCCGCGCCTTCCTCCGCGGCTTCGGCAAGGGCAAGGAGCCCTGGGCCGTGGGCACCGTCGGCTCGCTCGTGTCGATCCCGGTGTTCTGCGATTCCGGGTTCGTCATCATGAACCCGCTCGCCCGCTCGATCGCCCGCGTCAAACGCGGCGGCTACGTCACCCTGTGCCTCGCGCTCGGCTGCGGCATGACGCTCACCCACCACATGGTGCCCCCGACCCCGGGACCGCTCGCGGTGTCCGGTCTGCTCGGCGCTGACCTCGGCGCGGTCATCCTCACCGGCATGATCTTCACCGTCCTCCTGCTGCCCGTCGTCGTGCTCTACGCGAAGTGGATGGGGCCCAAGCTCGAGTCCCGGCTCAACACCGAGGTCGCCGCTGACGTCTACGGCGCCGACCACGACCTCGCGCTCGCCGAATCCGGCGGCGAGGACGTCCACTCGAAGCTCGACACGATCCAGACCTACCGCGCCGAGGACTTCCTCGGCGAGACCCCGGCGGGGAAGAAGCCACATCGCATCAACGCGTTCATCGGCTCCCTGCCGCTGCTCGTCCCGCTGCTCCTCATCGTCCTCAACACCGTGACCGCCGCGATCGACAAGAACGCGACCGGTCAGATCAATGCCGAGGAGTACGCCGCCTCCGACTGGGTCATCCCGTTCCTGTTCCTCGGCAACCCGGTCATCGCCCTGATCATCGGCATCATCCTCGCCGTCTATGTCCTGCTGCCCCGCTGGACCCCGCGCACCAAGGTCCATTCCTGGCTCGCCCAGGCCGCCGAGTCCGCCGGCCTCATCCTCCTCATCACCGGCGCCGGCGGTGCCTTCGGCCAGGTGCTGCGCGACTCCGGGGTGGGCGACGCGCTCGCCGGGGCCGTGTCCGCGCTGCCGATGCCGGCGTTCATCGTGCCCTTCGTCATCGCCTCGCTCGTGCGCGTGGCGCAGGGCTCGGGCACCGTCGCGATGATCACCGCCGCCTCGGTCACCGCCCCGCTCGTCGGGTCGCTCGGGATCTCCCCGGTGATGGCCGCGATGGCCTGCGTGTGCGGCTCGATGGTGTTCAGCTACTTCAACGACTCGTACTTCTGGGTCGTCACCCGCTTCACCGGTCTCGACGGGACCGCCGCCCTCAAGGGCTGGTCGGGCATCACCACCGCCGTGTGGGCCGGCAGCATCCCGCTGCTGTTCATCGCCAACCTCGTCATCGGCTGACCCCATGACTCGCATCCTCATCGTCGCCGACGACCTCACCGGCGGGAACGGCTGCGCGGCGGGCTTCACCCGGGCGGGCCTGCGCGCGGCCACCCTGCGGGCGGACGCCTCGGCCACGGAGATCGGCACCCACCTCGACGCCTACGACGCGCTGGTCATCACCACCGACTCCCGGCACCTCCCGGCCGCGCGGGCCACTGCGGCCGTCACCGCGGTGCTCGATGCCGGGTGGCCGGCCGACCTCGTGTGCTCGCGCGCCGACTCCACCCTGCGCGGGAACTTCGGCGCCGAGGCCGAGGCGGTCGTCACCGGGGTGCGCGCCCGCGGCCGCCGCGCGGTGGGCCTGTGCATGCCGGCCTTCCCCACGGCCGACCGGCAGACCGTGCACGGTCTCCAGCTGCTCGGCGGGACCCGGCTCGAGCACACCGAGCTCGCCCACGACGTCCGCTCCCCGATGACGAGCTCCTCGGTCGCCGAGGCGCTGCGGAAGGACACGCACCTGTCCGCGCTCGGCATCGACCTCGCCGCCGTCACGGGCCCGCGCTCGGCGCTCGTCGACAGGATCCGCACCCTGCTCAGCGAGGAGCCCGACGTCATCATCGCCGACGCCCTCACCGAGGCCCACCTGCGCGATGTCGCCGAGGCCGCCGTCGAGGCCGACCCCGAGGTCATGTGGGTGGGGATCGATCCCGGGCCGGGCTCGCTCGCGATCGCCCGGGCGATGGGCGCCCAGGGTGCTGCTGGAGCTCCCCCGCTGCTCGCGATCGCCGGCTCCGCCACCGAGCTCACCCAGGCCCAGCTCCAGCGGGTGCTCGGCGAGCGCCCGACCACCCTCGTACGGCCCGTACCCCGGGCCGAGGGCTCCGCCGTGCCCGATGTCGAGGCGACCGCCGCCGAGGTCAGCACCGCAGTGCGCCGTGCGCAGGCCGGGGAGATCGTGCTCCTCGCCTCCGTCGTCCACCCCGAGGACGTGCGCGAGCTCAGAGACGAGGAATCCGACGCCCTGCCCGAGGCGCTCGGCCGGATCGCAGCCCGGGTCGTCTCCGCGCACGCCGTCTCCGCGCATGACGCGCCGGCGACCGACGCCGGGCCCGGCCCCGCGATCGGCGGCCTCTACACCACCGGCGGCGACATCACCACGAGCGTGCTCGCCGCCCTCGGTGCCGCCGGCATGGAGATCGACGAGGAGGTCGTGCCGCTCGCCGCCGCCGGCGCGCTCGTCGGCGGGCGGTGGGCCGGACTGCCGATCGTCACCAAGGGCGGGCTCGTCGGCGATGCCGGGACCGCGCTCGCCTGCCTCGACCACCTCTCCGGCATGGTGCGGATGCGCACCCGCCTCCTCCAGTCCCGCGCCGCGCAGACCACCGCTCGACGCCCAGCCCCTGACAGCCCGCCTCGAAAGGACACCCCATGACCGCTCCCGCCTCCGCTGCCCCCACGCTCGCCGTCACCGTCGGCGACCCCGTCGGCATCGGCCCGGAGATCACCGCCGCCGTCCTCCACGAGTTCTCCGGCGACACGAGCCAGCACGGCATCGCCGTGGCCGACCTCGCGGTGATGGAGAAGGCCGTGCAGGTGCTCGACCTCGACGCCGAGGTGCGCGCCGTGTCCTCCTGGAACACGCCAGCAGCCGGTGAGGGCGTCATCGACGTGTTCGACATCGGCGTGCTCGGCTCCGACCTGCCCGACTGGGGCCGGGTCGACGAGCGCGCCGGGCGCGCGGCGGTCACCGCGATCGAGGTCGCCACGCAGGCTGCGCTGGCCCAGCAGGTCACCGGCATCGTCACCGGGCCGATCAACAAGGAGGCGGTCTGGAAGACCGGCTCGGAGCACCTCGGGCACACGGAGATGCTCGGCGAGCTCACCGGCGTGACCAAGCAGGACACGATGTTCGTCGTGGAGAACACGCACGTGCCCGGCCACCGCCTCCAGGTGTTCTTCGCCACCCGCCACATGTCTCTGCGGAAGGCCCTCGACGCGATCACCGTCGACACCCAGGTCGACTCGATCCTCCGCGCCCACCGCGCGCTCGAGGTCTACGGGGTGGCGAACCCCCGGCTGGCCACCGCCGCGATCAACCCGCACGCCGGGGAGAACGGCGCGTTCGGCGACGAGGAGATCGAGATCCTCACCCCCGCTGTCGACCGGGTGCGCTCCCAGGGCCTCGAGGTCGCCGGCCCGATCCCCGCGGACTCGGTGTTCCACCACGGCCTGCAGGGCCGCTACGACGGGATCCTGTCCCAGTACCACGACCAGGGGCACATCGCGACGAAGACCTTCGACTTCGACGGCACCATCAGCGTCACCGTCGGCCTGCCGATCCTCCGCACCTCGGTGGACCACGGAACCGCCTTCGACATCGCCGGCACCGGCAAGGCGGATCCCGGCACCATGCGCTCGGCCTACCGGGCCGCCGTCGGCTACGCGCCCTACGTCGACGGCATCCGCGCCGAATACCTCCCCCGGTGACCGCAGGACGGCCCCGATGACCTCCCGTTCGGCCACCCGCGAGCGTCGCGACCGGCTGCTGCGCCTCGTGCGCTCCGGCACCGACCGCGTCGAGGACCTCGCCGTGCACGCCGGGGTGTCGGAGTCGACGATCCGTCGCGACCTCGCCGCGCTCGAGCGCTCCGGCCGGCTGGCCCGCACCTACGGCGGGGCGACCTCGGTGGCGCCGTTCCGGGAGCGCGGGCTCGCCGAGCGGATAGCGGCGCGCACCTCGGCGAAGGCAGCGATCGGCCGGATCGCGGCCGCGCTCGTGCCGGCCGGGGCGACGATCTTCGTCGATGCCGGCTCCACCACCGCTCAGCTCGTCGAGTCCTTGGCACGCGATCAGGAGCTCACCGTGGTCACGCGCGGGCTCGAGATCGCGCTCGCGCTCGCCGCGGAACCCCGGGTCGACGTGCAGCTCATCGGTGGGCGCCTGTCCGCCGGCAGCCACGGCACCACCGGGGCGCTCGCACTCGAGGGCATCGACCGCTTCTCCTTCGACCTCGCGTTCCTCGGTGCCGACGCCGTCGACCCGGCCTGCGGGGTCGGCGAGCCCACCGTGGACGAGACGTACACGAAGGAACGCGTCGCGGCCCGCTCGCGGCGCACCGTCGTCCTCGCCGACGCCGCGAAGCTCGCCCCGCGCAGCGTGCCGGCCTGGGCTCGTCTGCCCCACGGATGGACCCTCGTCACCGATGAGTGCGATCCCGCGCTCCTCGAGGAGTACCGGGAGGCCGGGGTCGAGGTGCTCCACCCGGCCACACAGACGGCGTGACGCACCTCACCTCCGCTCAGGTGCCGCTCCTCCGCTAGGCTCCACACGTGAGCGAATACGACACAGAACCCTTGCAGATGTCCGACGTCCTCGTGACCGCCCGGTCGCTCGAGGAGTACATCGCGATGTTCGACCTCGACATCGACGACCTCGCAGGGAAGTGCGTCCTCGACTGTCCGGGCGGATCCGCGAGCGCTCCGGCGGAGCTCGCGGCCCGCGGCATCGAATCCTTCGCGATCGACCCGCTCTACGGCGGAGACCGCCACCTGCTCGCGGACCGGGTGGCGCACGAGGTGGAGCGCTGGGCCGACTTCGCCCGCACCCACGGCGAGCGCCTCGACTGGCAGCAGTCCGGCACCGGCGAGGAGCTCTACCGGGCACGCGTGCACTCCGCGCAGCAGTTCCTCGACGACTTCAACGCCCGTCCGGCGCACTACATCGATGCGACGCTGCCGCACCTGCCGTTCTCCGACGACGCCTTCGACCTCGCGGTGAGCAGCCACCTGCTCTTCACCTACGCGGGGATGTTCGACGCGGACTTCCACGTCGCCTCGCTCCTCGAGCTCGCCCGTGTGGCGAAGGAGGTGCGGGCCTACCCGCTCGTGTCGATCGAGGGGGTCGAGGACGCCGCATTGCTGGACACGGTGACCAGCGAACTCACCGATGCGGGGCTGGAGGTCGAGCGGCCGGCCTCGCGCTACAGGCGGCAGGTCAGGGCCACGACCTACCTGCGGATCACCCGCCGCTGAGGTGCCCCGGCCGAGGTGCGGGACCTCGGCCGGAGCAAGGGAGCTGGGCCGCCGCCGAGCGGCCTCAGCCGACCGGGGAGAGCGCGCCGATGAGACCGAACAGGTCCTTCGGGTCCTCGGGCTCGGCGACGAGGTCGATGTCGTCCTGGTAGGCCGTGCCGGCGGTCGCGTCGCGCACGTAGCGCAGTGCGGAGAAGTCCGCGATCGCGAAGCCCACGGAGTCGAAGATCGTCACCTGCTGCGGCGAGGTGCGCCCTGCGGCCTGACCGGTGAGCACCTGCCACATCTCAGTGACGGGGAAGTCCGGATCCCGGAGCTGGATCTTGCCCTCGATGCGGGTCTGCTCGGGGAACTCGACGAACACCTCGCCCAGGTCGAGGATCGCGAGGTCGAGCTCGGTCTTGCCGGGGCAGTCCCCGCCCACGGAATTGATGTGCACGCCGGGCTTCACATCTGCGGCCTCGAGGACCACGCAGTGGGCCTTGTCGGCAATGCACGTGGTGACGACGTCGACGCCGGCGACCGCCTCGGAGGCGGAGGCGGCCTCGGTGATGGTGAATCCGAGGGGCTCGAGGTTCCGGCGCAGCTTCGCCATCGCTTGCGGGTCGGTGTCGAACACGGCGAGCTCGGAGATGCCGAGCGCGGCGCGCATGCCGAGTGCCTGGAACTCGGCCTGGCTGCCGCAGCCGATGAGCGCCATGCGGGTGGAGTCGGGGCGGGCGAGCGCGCGGGCGACCATCGCGGAGGTCGCGGCGGTGCGCAGGGCGGTGACGAGGGTCATCTCGCCGAGGAACACCGGGTAGCCGTTGTGGACGTCGGCGAGCACGCCGAAGGCGGTGACGGTCTGGAAGGCGGGGCCGGGTTGAAGGGGTGGCCGTTGACGTACTTGAAGGAGTAGGTGTCCCCGCGGGCCGTGTTCTCGACGCCGACGAAAGCCGTCATGGGTTCCTCCTGCTCAGACGATGATGCGTGGGATGGGGATGAGTGCGGGCCGGGGCCGGGGCCGGGGCCTCATGGTCCACGACCTCGGGGTGGATGACCCCGCGGTCCGTGGAGCAGTTTACGGGCGCGCCCCTGCAGGGATCCGTTCCGTTTTCGCAGTACCGTCTGAGTCTAGGTTCGGGCCGAGGGCAGCAACAATGAGCAGACCCTCCGAAATCTGCGCACCGGGCGATCATTGTGCGCACCGCAGGTTTACACTCTGACCATGTACCGCATGGACGACCTCGACCGCCGCCTCATCGCGGCGCTGCGCCGGGATGGGCGCTCCCCGGTGTCGACGCTCGCCGCGGACCTCCACACCACTCGCACCACCGTGACGAGCCGGATGAAGCGGCTGACCGACGCCGGCATCATCGTCGGCTACACCGTGCGGGTCGACACGGATGCGGAGGGCGGCGGCCTCCAGGCGATGAGCCTCATCGAGGTCGAGGGCAGGACCACCGACCGCGTCATCCACGAGCTGCGCGGACTGCCGGAGATCAGCGCGCTCCACACGACGAACGGCGGCTGGGACCTCATCGCAGAGCTCGAGTGCACCGGCCTGCAGAACTTCGACGAGGTGCTCCGCCGCATCCGCGGGGTGCCGGGCATCGTCAACAGCCGCACCCACGTCCTCCTCCGCTCGGTCGTGCGCTGAGCGATGACGGACGAGTCCCGGGAGCGGCCCGAGCATCCGCGCGCCGACCTCACCCGGGTCGAGGCCGCCCTCGACGCCTGGGCCCACCGGCACCTGTCCGCAGAGTCCGGGGCCCGAGGCGCCCGCCGGGCCGGGGTCGAGTTCCTCGTCTTCATCCTCAAGCAGGCCTGGGCGTGCGTGTTCGGCGCGCTCATGCTCGCAGCCCTCGTCGCCACCGCCCTGTGGTACCCCGACGGTGCGGCGCTCAGCCGCAACGACGCGCTCGTCCTCATCGCGGTGGCGATCCAGGTGCTCATGGTCGCCCTCCGGCTGGAGAGCGGCCGCGAGCTGTGGGTGATCGTCCTGTTCCACCTCGTCGGCACGGTGATGGAGCTGTTCAAGACGGCCGCCGGATCGTGGGAGTACGGCGGAGCCGGCGTGCTCGCGATCGGCGCGGTGCCGCTCTACACCGGGTTCATGTACGCCGCGGTCGGCTCCTACATGGTGCGCGTGTTCAAGCTCTTCGACCTGCGGTTCGTGCGCTATCCCCCGCTGTGGCTCACCGCCGTGATCGGGGCGGCCATCTACGCGAACTTCTTCACCCACCACTTTCTGCCCGATGCCCGCTGGGTGCTGCTGGTCGCCGTCGTCCTCGTATGGGGGCGGTGCATCATGCTGTTCCGGAACCATCGCGAGCGGCCGGCTCGCAGCCTGCCGATCCTCCTGCCGTTCCTCGGGGTGGCGTTCTTCATCTGGATCGCGGAGAACATCGGGACGGCCGCCGGGGCCTGGATCTACCCGCACCAGGCGGGCGGCTGGGAGATGGTGTCGCTGTCGAAGATGGTGAGCTGGTTCCTCCTCATGATCATCTCCGTCGTCCTCGTCACCCTCGTCTACCGCCCCCGGCCGCCGGGAGAGCCCGCACCCACCGGTGCCGCAGAGCAGCACTGAGGCACGGTCCGCACGACGCGTCCGGCCGCGATCGCACCGGGTAGCACAGCGCGCACCTCCCGCCGCGCGACCCGCGCCACAGTCCGTCATACGTCGTCATATGACGCGCGAATACGACGCCGTCTGACGGCGTGTGACGCCAAGCGGCGGCTGTGACGCGGGCGTGCGGCTCAATTGACGACATGACCGTCCAGACTCATGCCCCCGCCGCAGCCGCGCCCGCTCCCGGCCCCCAGGCCCACCGCGCCTTCGAGGTCCGCTTCGAGGGCTTCGGCAAGACCTTCGGCACCGGCCCGGACGCCCACACGGTGCTCACCGAGGTGTCCTTCACCGCACACCCGGGAGAGATCATCTCGATCCTCGGTGCCTCCGGGTGCGGCAAATCGACGCTGCTCCGTGCCGCCGCGGGCCTCGGACCGGCGACCGCCGGCTCCGTGACGATCGACGGGACCGAGGTCACCGGCATCGACACCCGGGCCGCCGTCGCCTTCCAGGAGGCCCGCCTCCTCCCCTGGCGCACTGTCCGCCGCAACATCGAGCTCGGCCTGCCGCGCGCCACCCCGAAGGCCGACGCCCGGGACCAGGTCACCGAACTCCTCGAGCTCACCGGACTCGGCGACAAGGGCGAGCTGCGGCCCAAACAGATCTCCGGCGGCATGGCCCAGCGCGTCTCGCTCGCCCGGGCACTCGCCCGCAACCCCGGTGTGCTCCTCCTCGACGAACCGTTCGGCGCGCTCGACGCGCTGACCCGGATCAGGATGCAGGACCTCCTCCTCGACATCCACGCGGACCGGCCCGCCACCGTGCTGCTCGTCACCCACGACGTCGACGAGGCGCTCCAGCTCTCCGACCGGATCGTCGTCCTCGGCCGTCCCGGGCCCGCTGCCGCCGGCCCCGCCACGATCACCAGCCTGGTGCCGGTCCCGGGTGAACGCCCGCGCGACCGCGGCGCCTCGGAGCTCGCACACCTCCGCGCCGAGCTCCTCACCCACCTCGGCGTGGACACCCGCGCCCGCTGACGCCCCCGTCGCTCCACCCTCCGCACCGACCACGACCACGACCACCGCGCCGCCCGCACCGGGCCCCACCGCGCCGCCCGTCCATCCGAAAGGCCATCATGACCTCCACTCTCCGCCGACTCGCCACCGCCGCCGGTCTCCTCACCGTGTCCTCCCTCGCCCTGTCCGGCTGCCTCGCCGGTGAGGACGCCGCCCCGGCCGACGCCGCCGACGGCGCACCCGATTCCCTGTCGGTCGACTACGCGACCTACAACCCGCTCTCGCTCGTCATCAAGGAGAAGGGCTGGCTCGAAGCCGCGCTCGCCGAGGACGGCGTCGAGGTCGAGTGGGTGTTCTCCGCCGGCTCGAACAAGGCCAACGAATCGCTGCGCGCCCAGGCCGTCGACGTCGGCTCCACCGCGGGCTCCGCCGCGCTCCTCGCCCGTGCGAACGGCTCCCCGATCCACGTCATCGACCTCTACTCGCAGCCGGAGTGGTCGGCGCTCGTCACCACCCCGGACTCCGGAATCGGCTCCGTCGCCGACCTCGAGGGGAAGACGGTCGCCGCGACCAAGGGCACCGACCCGTATTTCTTCCTCGTCCAAGCGCTCGCCACCGAGGGGCTCACCATCGACGACGTCGAGGTGCAGAACATCCAGCACGCCGACGGCCGCACCGCGCTGGAGAACGGCCAGGTCGACGCCTGGTCCGGGCTCGACCCGATCATGGCCGCGAGCGAAGGCGCCGGGAACACGCTCTTCTACCGGAACATCGACTTCAACACCTACGGCTTCCTCAATGCCGACGAGTCGTTCCTCGAGGAGTCCCCCGAGCTCGCGCAGACCGTCGTCGACGTCTACGCCTACGCCCGCGACTGGGCGCTGGCCAACACCGAGGAGACCACGCGGATCCTCGCCGCGGAGGCGAGCATCGAGGAGGATGTCGCCGCCACCACGATCGAGCGCACCCACCTCGACATCGATCCCGTGCCCGGCCCCGACCAGATCGAGGTGCTCGAGCGCATCGCACCGACCCTTGTGGAGACCGGCGACGTGTCCGACCAGGCGCAGGTCGACGAGGCGATCGACACGATCGTCGACGACCGGTTCGCCGCCGGTGCCGATGCCTCCCGCGTGGCCGAGGCGATCGAGGCGGCGGGCTGATGGCGGCGAACGTCCCCGTCCGCACCCCGCGCGTCGGCTCCGAGGCGACCGTCACCGGCTCCCCCGCGACCGGCAGCGGCACCGGCCCCCGCCACCTACCCGGGTCCGTCCGGCTGGGCCTCGGGCTGCTCCTGCCGGCGGCGCTCCTCGCGCTGTGGCAGCTGCTGAGCTCCACCGGGGTCTTCACCTTCGTCCAGCTCCCGCCCCCGCTCGCCGTGCTCGATGCAGCCGTCGAGCTCATCCAGCGCGGCGACCTGTGGATCAACATCGCGATCTCGGTCCAGCGCGTCGTGCTCGGCTTCCTCGCCGGAGCCGTGCTCGGCCTGCTGCTCGGCTCGCTCGTCGGTCTGTCCCGGTTCGCCGACGTCCTCATCGCCCCGACCATCGGCGCGTTCCGGGCCGTGCCCTCCCTCGCCTGGGTCCCGCTCCTCCTCCTGTGGATCGGGCTCGGCGAGGACTCCAAGGTCACGCTCATCGCGATCGGCGCGTTCTTCCCCGTCTACACCACCGTCGCCTCCGCCCTGCGCCACGTCGACACCCACCTCGTCGAGGCCGCACGGAGCTTCGGCTACTCCGGTCTGCGCCTGCTCATCACCGTGCAGCTGCCGGCCGTCGTGCCCTCGGTGTTCTCCGGGCTGCGCCTCGCACTCGCCCAGTCGTGGCTGTTCCTCGTCGCCGCGGAGCTGCTCGGCGCCTCGATGGGCCTCGGCTTCCTCCTCACCGACTCGCAGAACAACGGCCGGACCGACCGGCTGCTGCTCGCCATCGTGCTCCTCGCGGTGTTCGGCAAGATCACCGACGCACTCCTCGGGTGGCTGGAGAAGAAAGCGATCGTGCGGTGGGCGCCATGACGACCGACTCCACCTTCGCTCCCGCCTCCGCACCCCCCGTGCTCTCCCCCGTCGCCAGGGCCGATGCGAACCCGGCGCAGGAGTCCGATGCCGCACGGATCGCATTCTGGGAGAAGCAGGCCACCCGGCTCGACTGGGATTCCCCCTGGCACACCGCCCACACCTTCGAGAAGCCGCGTCGAGTCGACACCCCCGCCCCGGAATCCGGCGTCACCGAACCCGGCGACCACGAGTACACCGTGCCGCGCATCGAGTGGTTCGCCGGCGGCACGCTCAACGCGGCAGTCAACTGCCTCGACCGGCACGTCGCCGCCGGGCACGGGGACCGGGTGGCGCTCCACTTCGAGGGCGAGCCCGGCGACCGCCGCACCTACACCTATGCGGGGCTCCTCACGGAGGTGTCCCGCGCGGCGAACGCTCTCGAAGCGCTCGGCGTCGTCCCCGGTGACCGCGTGGTGATCTACCTGCCGGTGATCCCGGAGACGATCATCATCACGCTCGCCTGCGCCCGGATCGGCGCGGTCCACTCGCTCGTGTTCGGCGGGTTCTCCGCCGAGGCGCTGCGCTTCCGCATCGAGGACACCCGGGCGAAGGTGCTCGTCACGAGCGACGGACAGTTCCGGCGCGGCGCGGCCGTGCCGGTCAAGGCCGCCGCGGACGCCGCATGCGCCGGTGACAACGCGATCGAGCACGTGCTCGTCGTCTCCCGGACCGGCGACGACATCCCGTGGACCGCCGGCCGCGACCTGTGGTGGCACGAGTCGCTCGCCGCCCAGCCGGACACCCACACCCCGCGCGCCTTCGACGCCGAGCACCCGCTGTTCATCATCTACACCTCCGGCACCACCGGGAAGCCCAAGGGGCTCGTCCACACCACCGGCGGGTACCTCGTGCAGACGGCCTACACCCACGCGCTGCTCTTCGACCTCGTCGACGACGAGCTCGCCGCGGTCAACGACCCCGCCCGGGTGGACAGCACTGTCCACTGGTGCACTGCGGACCTCGCCTGGGTCACCGCCCACACGTACGAGATCTACGGCCCTCTTCTCAACGGCGTCACCCAGGTGATCTACGAGGGCACCCCGGCCAGCCCGCACCCGGGCCGCCACTTCGAGATCATCGAGCGCTACGGCGTGACGAACTACTACACCGCCCCCACCCTCGTCCGCTCGCACATGGGGAACTTCCCCGACGGTCTGCCCGCCGCCTGGGACCTGTCATCGCTGCGTCTGCTCGGCACTGTCGGGGAATCGATCAACCCCGAGGCATGGCGCTGGCTGCGCGGCGAGCTCGGCGGCGGCATCCTGCCGGTGATCGACACGTGGTGGCAGTCGGAGACCGGGTCGACGATCATGTCCCCGCGCCCCCACGACCCGTGCTTCGATCCCGGGTCCGGGAGCGCCCCGAAGCCCGGCTGCGCGACCCGCGCCCTGCCCGGCGTGTCGACCCGGGTGGTCGACGAGACCGGTGCGGACACCCCGGACGGCGAGCAGGGGTATGTCGTCGTCGACCGGATCGGGCCGTCGATGGCGCGCACCGTGTGGGGCGACCCGCAGCGCTACCTCGACTCGTACTGGAGGGCTTTCGGCGAGCGCGGCTGGTTCTTCTCCGGCGACGGCGGCCGGCGCGATGCGGACGGGGACATCACCCTGCTCGGGCGGGTCGACGACGTCATCAACGTCTCCGGCCACCGGCTCTCGACGATCGAGCTCGAATCCGCGCTCATCGCCCATCCCGACGTCGTCGAGGCCGGCTCCGCGCCGATCGCGGATCCGCTCACCGGGCAGGCCGCGATCGCCTACGTGGTCCTCAGCGAAGCCGCACGCACGCGGCCGCCGGCCGAGGTCGAGGCGGAGCTGCGCGCCCACGTGGCCCGGGAGATCGGCCCCGTCGCCAAGCCGGCGCGGGTCATCCCCGTGCCCGAGGTGCCCAAGACCCGGTCGGGGAAGATCATGCGCCGCCTCCTCACCCAGCTCTTCGAGGGCACGGCGCTGGGCGACACCACCTCGCTCCAGAACCCCGAGGCGATCGACGGGATCGCTCGGATCGTGGGACACCCGAGCACGACCGGCTCCCGCTGAACCAGACTCCCAATCACCACCGACCAACCGGAAGAGGCCCCCACCCGATGTCAGATCATCAGTTCGGCTTCCGCACCCTGGCGCTCCACGCCGGGGGCACCCCCGACGCCATGCACGGCTCCCGGGCGGTGCCGATCTACCAGTCCACCTCGTTCGTGTTCCAGAACGCCGCCGACGCCGCGAACCTCTTCGCGCTGCAGAAGTACGGCAACATCTACTCCCGGATCGGCAACCCGACGGTCGCCTCGTTCGAGGAGCGGATCGCCGCGCTCGAGGGCGGGATCGGAGCGGTCGCCACGGCCTCGGGCATGGCGGCGGAGTTCATCACCTTCGCCGCGCTCACCCAGGCCGGCGACCACATCGTGGCCTCCTCCCAGCTCTACGGCGGCACCGTCACCCAGCTCGACGTCACGCTGCGCCGCTTCGGGGTGGACACGACGTTCGTCCCCGGCACCGACCCGGCCGACTACCGCGCCGCCCTCCGCCCGGAGACCAAGGCGCTCTACTGCGAGCTCGTCGCCAACCCCTCCGGTGAGATCAGCGACCTCGAGGCGCTCGCAGAGATCGCCCACGAAGCCGGCATCCCGCTCGTCGTCGACGCCACGCTCACCCCGCCCTACCTGTGCCGGCCGTTCGACCACGGCGCGGACATCGTGATCCATTCGGCGACGAAGTTCCTCGGCGGCCACGGCACCACGCTCGGCGGCGTCGTCGTCGAGTCCGGCCGCTTCGACTGGGGCAACGGCAGCTTCCCGGCGATGACCGAGCCGGTGCCCTCGTACAACGGCCTGTCGTGGTGGGACAACTTCGGTGAGTTCGGGTTCCTCACCCGGCTGCGCTCCGAGCAGCTGCGCGACATCGGCCCGAGCCTCTCCGCGCAGTCGGCCTGGCAGCTCCTCCAGGGCGTGGAGACCCTCCCCCAGCGCCTCGACGCCCACCTGGCGAACGCGCGGGCCGTCGCCGAATGGCTCGACTCCGACCCCCGCGTGTCCTACGTCAACTACGCCGGTCTGCCCTCGCACCCGCACCACGCCCGCGCACAGAAGTACCTGCCCAAGGGCACGAGCCCGGTGTTCTCCTTCGGCGTCACCGCGACCGCGGAGCTCAGCGGGCGCGAGGTCGGGGCCCGGTTCATCGAGGCCACGCAGCTCGCCAGCCACCTGGCCAACGTCGGCGACGCCCGCACCCTCGTGCTCCACCCGGCGTCGACCACGCACCAGCAGCTCACCGCCGAGCAGCTCGTCTCCGGCGGCGTCCACGAGGATCTCATCCGACTGTCGGTGGGCATCGAGGACGTCGAGGACATCATCTGGGACTTCGATCAGGCGCTCACCGCCGCGACCGGACTGGAACGAGAGGACGCACGATGATCGAGACCCGCACCTGGGTGGGACCCAGCGCCACCGAACGCCTGCGGATCCTCCGCGACGCGGAGTCGATCGCCATCGTGGGGGCATCGGACAAGCCCTCGCGCGCCTCGAACTTCGTGGCGACCTATCTGCTGTCCTCCTCGCCGTACCGGGTGTACTTCATCAACCCGGTGCTCGACGAGATCCTCGGGCACCCCGTCTACCCCTCGCTCGCCGACCTGCCGGAGGTCCCCGACATCGTCGACGCGTTCCGCAGGCACGACGACCTCCCCGGGGTCGCGCGGGAGGCCGTGGAGATCGGAGCGAAGACCCTGTGGCTCCAGCTCGGCTCCTGGAACGAGGAAGCCGCTGCGATCGCGGAGGCCGGCGGCCTGCAGGTCGTCATGGACCGCTGCACGAAGATCGAGCACGCCCGCTTCCACGGCGGGCTCCACCTCGCCGGCTTCAACACCGGGGTGATCTCCTCGAAGCGCCAGGTCACCGCCTGAACCGCACGCGACACCGGCTCCCCTCGGCCACGGGTCCGAGGGGAGCCGGCGCGTCTGCTCAGGCGGCGGTCTCCTCCCCGGCGGGCGCCGTCTCGTAGGCCGACTTCCCGTCCTCGGTCGCGGCGAGGAGATGGGTGAGCATCGCCTCGTTCGTCGCGATCTCCCGCTCGAGCTCAGCGGGCAGCTGCCGGAGGAAGTCGTACCGCTGCCTCACCACCGGCACCTGGAGGAGCTCGGCGACCTGCATCGAGGTCCGCGGGATCGCGAGCCAGTCGGCGAGCTCGTCGCCGTGGATGATCCGGATCTGCGCCTGCGTCCGCTCCACGAGCGGCCCCTCGGGGAGACCGAGGACGAGCGCGAGCTGCGCGGCAGTCGCCCCGACGAGCGCGTCGACGAGCGCCCGCGAGCCGTCGTCGGGCTTCCCGGCGACGGCGGCGATCGCCTGCACCATCGGCTCGGAGGACTCGTGGTCGTCGAGCCCGGCGAGGAGGTCGGCGGGGATCCCGAGCAGCCGCCCGACGACCTGCCACATCCCGTAGACGTCGCGGATCTGCTCCTCCGTGAGGTCGTAGCCCATGGCCGCCAGACCGCGGTACGGGATGTAGGTGAAGTCGAACCACGTGCGGAGCATGTCGATCGCATTGATCGGCAGGCCCCACTCCCCCGTGTCCGGGTGCCGCTCGAGATGCTGGGCGCGCGCGTAGGCGTGCATCGCCCGGACCATCCCGGTGTGCTCGAAGCCGCCGCCGCCCGGCTCGAGCGCGCCGGCGGCATAGAGATGGTAGTTCCAGTTGCGGGTGTCGATGAGCCGACGCAGCGCCCCGTCCACCAGCCGACCGGTGCCCACGAGCACGGTGGAGATCGCCGGGCTCGAGTACGTGTTGACGAGCGATCCCGGGCCGAGCGCCACGGAGTGGGTGAGGACGGGGATCGACAGGTACACCCGCCGGCCGCGCTCGATCTGCTCCCAGTCCGCATCGCTCACCCCCGCGCGCATGTCGTCGAGGAAGGCCGCGACCTGGGGCGCGTCACCAGGTGCGGCCTCCCCGGCGCGCAAGGCGCTGCGGAGCTGCCGCATGAGCGCGGCCCGGGGGACGTCGGCCGTGAACAGGGCGTCGCCGACGGGGTCCCCCTCGTGGAACGCGGTGAGGAAGCGCGCGGCGCGCTCCTCCCCGTGGGTCCGGGTGAAAGCGGCGCGGTCGCCGCGTCCGGCAGGCCAGTCGGTGCGCGTCATGGGTACTCCTTCGGAACCATGCAGTGGTGCGCTGAGCCTAGCCGAACGTTTGCTCGGAGGCCAGGGCATCACACTGCGCGCCCGAGCGGTCCGACACGGTGTCGGGAAATCGATCGATCCGACACCGTATCAGCAAGCTGGCAGGCCTGGAGATTCTCAAGAACGTCATCCTCGTCGTGCACTTCATCGGCATCGCGGCACTGCTCGGCGGGGTGATCATGCAGTCACTCGCGATGCGGGAGGCGCGGGCCCGGATCGTTGCCCCGCTCATGCACGGCGCGTGGACGATGCTCATCACCGGCGCGCTCCTCGTCGGCCTCCGGCACCCGATCGGCAACGAGGTCAACGACACGAAGATCACCGTCAAGCTCCTCGCGCTCGTCGCGATCGAGAGCTGGGGCCAGAAGATCGAGGACCTCGGGATCGAGGAGGCCCACCGGCGCGCCTCCCTGGTGCAGGGCATGATCGGGGCCGGGATGGAGCTCATCGCCCACGGGGTCGACGAGCACACTGCCGCCGCCGACGTCTACCGCATCCTCGTCGACGGCCTCAAGGCCTGAGCGGTCGACCGGGCCCCTCTGTTCTCCCCGGCTCCGTCACGTAGACTTGCCGCAACCGAGCCGGATGACCGGGGCGGGCGAGTTCACCGCCCCCGGCCCGCCGGCGCACCAGTCGACGACCCCCGGGTGGTGGCTCCATGATCGAGTTCGAATCCGTCTCCAAGACCTATCCCGGTGCGCCCGCGGCCGTGACGGACTTCTCCCTCATCATCCCCTCGCACCGCACCGTCGTGCTCGTCGGTTCGTCCGGCTCCGGCAAGACCACCCTCATGCGGATGGTCAACCGGATGGTCGAGCCGACGAGCGGCCGGGTGCTCATCGACGGCACGGACGTGCAGAGCGTCGACCCGGTTCAGCTGCGCCGCTCGATCGGCTACGTGCTCCAGCACGGCGGCCTGCTCCCTCACCGCACCGTGCTCGACAACGTCGCCACCGTGCCCGTCCTCCGGGGGCAGGGGAAGAAGCAGGCCCGCGCCGAGGCCGGCGAGCTGCTGCGCCGCGTCGGCCTCGACCCGGCGGTCGGCACCCGCTATCCCGGCCAGCTCTCCGGCGGCCAGCAGCAGCGCGTCGGGGTCGCCCGGGCGCTCGCCGCGGATCCGAACATCCTCCTCATGGACGAGCCGTTCGGCGCCGTCGACCCGATCGTGCGCCGCGAGCTCCAGGACGAGCTGCTGCGCCTCCAGTCCGAGCTCGGCAAGACGATCCTCTTCGTCACTCACGACATCGACGAGGCGTTCCGGCTCGGCGACGAGGTCGTCGTGCTCCGCGACGGCGGTCGGATCGCCCAGCAGGGCACCCCCGCCCAGATCCTCGCCGCCCCGGCCGACGACTTCCTCCGGGGCTTCATCGGCGCCGACCGCGGCGAGCGGCAGCTGCGCACCGAGGTCGTCGACGGCCGCACCATCGCGATCGACGCCACCGGGCGGCCGGTGGGGGTCCTCGAATGACTGCGACGGAGAAGCCGGTATGAACTGGCTGGCCAACAACTGGCCCCAGGTCGTCGATCTCACCGGCGCCCACCTGGTGCTCAGCATCCCCGCGATCCTCCTCAGCGTGCTCATCGCGGTGCCGATCGGGCGCCTCGCGTTCTCCCGCCCGCGCCTGGGGTCCCCGCTGCTCGGAGCCGCCTCGCTCATGTACGCGATCCCCGCGCTGCCGCTGCTGATCATCATCCCCGCCGTGCTCGGGTTGCCCCTGCGCTCGCGGGCGACCATGATCGTCGCGCTCACCGTCTACGGCGTCGCGCTGCTCGTCCGCACCGCCGCGGACGCCTTCGCCGCCGTCGACGCCCGCACCCGCGATGCGGCGATCGCGCTCGGCCATTCGCGCTCGAGCGTGTTCTGGCGGGTCGACCTGCCCCTCGCGGTGCCCGTGCTCCTCTCCGGCGTGCGGGTGGTCACGGTGAGCACCGTGAGCCTCGTGACGATCGGTGCGCTCATCGGGGTGCCCGGCCTCGGCTCCCTGCTCACCGACGGCTTCCAGCGCGGCATCACGGCCGAGGTCGTCACCGGGGTGCTCGCCACCGTCGTCCTCGCGCTCGTGCTCGACGGCCTCCTCCTGCTCCTCGGCCAGGCGCTCACCCCGTGGGCGCGCACGAAGGCCGGCCGCGGCACCCACCGTCGGGCCGCCGGAGCGGGGAGCCGCGGATGAATCTCTTCCTCGAAGCCGTGTCCTGGCTCGCCGATCCCGCGCACTGGACGGGCCCGAACGCCGTCGGCGTGCGGATAGTCGAGCACCTGTGGATCTCGTTCCTCGCCGTGCTCATCGCCGCAGTCCTCGCGGTGCCGGCCGGGATCGTCATCGGGCACACCCGCTGCGGCGCCGGGATCGTCGGGGCGCTCACCGGGGCGGCCCGCGCGATCCCCACGCTCGGCCTGCTCACCCTGTTCGGCCTCGCGCTCGGCATCGGGCTCGAGGCGCCGCTGCTCGCCCTCGTCGTCCTCGCCGTGCCCTCGCTGCTCGCCGGCGCCTACGCCGGGGTGCAGTCGATCGACCCGGTCATCCCCGACTCGGCCCGCGCGATCGGCCTGAGCCCGGCCCAGGTCATCCTCCGGGTCGAGGTGCCGCTCGCCTCGCCCGTGCTGCTCGGCGGGCTGCGAGCGGCGACCCTGCAGGTCGTCGCGACGGCGACGCTCGCCGCATACACCGCCGACTACGGGCTGGGGCGCTACCTGTTCTCCGGACTCAAATCCCGCGAGTACGATCAGATGCTCGCCGGCGCGCTCCTCGTCGCCGTCATCGCCCTCCTCCTCGAACTCCTGCTCGGCGCCGCCCAGCGCCTCGCCCGCACCCGCATCGCCCATCCCGCACCGGAGAGGACCTCCTCATGAATCGCACACCGCTCACCCTGCTCGCCGCGCTCACCGCCGCCGGCCTGCTCACCCTGTCCGCGTGCGGGGGCGACCCGCTCGCCGAGGACACCACGGGCTCCGGGGGCACCGGCGGCGGAGGCGGCGACACGATCGTCATCGGCTCGCAGGCCTACTACTCGAACGAGATCATCGCCGAGGCCTACGCCCAGGCCCTCGAGGCCGCCGGCGAGTCCGTGGACCGGCAGTACCAGATCGGGCAGCGGGAGGTGTACCTGCCGGAGATCGAGGCCGGGGAGATCGATCTGTTCCCCGAGTACTCCGGCCCGCTCCTCCAGTACTGGGAGTCCGACACCCCGGCGCGCCAGGGCGAGGAGGTCTACAGCGCCCTGCAGGAGGCCATGCCCGACGGCCTGCGCGCCCTCGCCCAAGCACCGGCGACCGACCAGGACTCCTACGTCGTCACCCGCGAGTTCGCCGAGCAGCACGATCTCACCACGATCGCGGACCTCGCCGAGGTCGACGAGGACCTCACGCTGGGCGCGAACTCGGAGGCCGAGAACCGGCCGAACGGACCGCAGGGCATCAAGGAGGCCTACGGGATCGACGTCGGCTTCTCCCCGATCGAGGACAGCGGCGGTCCGCTCACCGTCAAGGCGCTCGAGGACGGCGACATCCAGCTCGCGATCGTCTACACCGCCGACCCGTCGATCACCGAGAACGACCTCGTCGTCCTCGAGGACCCGGAGGGACTGTTCCTCACCTCGCAGGTCGTGCCGATCGCCGGCGAGAACGTGTCCGAGGACGCAGCAGCCGTCGTCGACGAGGTCAGCGCGGCGCTCACCACCGAGGTGCTCCGGGATCTCAACGCACGCAGCGTCACCGACGAGCTGCCCTCGTCGACGATCGCCGGGGACTGGCTGACGGAGGAGGGATTGCTGTGACCGGCGCGGACGCAGGCATCACGCTCTCCCACCGCTTCGCCGACGAGCTGCCGGAGCTCGCGGTGCCGTGGCAGGCCGCGAAGCCGCCCGAGCCCCGACTCCTCGTCCTCAACGATCCGCTGGCCGCGCAGCTCGGCCTCGACCCGGAGGCGCTGCGCGGCCCGGACGGAGGCGGCTCGAGTGCCGGACTCGGTCTGCTCACGGGAACCGCGCCGCCGGCCGGGACGCAGCCGGTGGCCCAGGCCTACACCGGGCACCAGTTCGGGACGCTCAACCCGCGCCTCGGCGACGGGCGGGCCCTGCTGCTCGGCGAGGCGGCGGGACCCGGCGGAGAACTGCTCGACATCCATCTCAAGGGGTCGGGGCGCACGCCTTTCGCTCGCGGCGGGGACGGGCTCGCCGCGGTCGGGCCGATGCTGCGGGAGCACCTCGTGAGCGAGGCGATGCACGGACTGGGGATCCCCACCACGCGGGCGCTCGCGGTGGTCGCGACGGGCGGCTGGGTGCGCCGCGAGCGGGCGCTGCCCGGTGCGGTGCTCGCCCGGGTCGCGCGCAGTCATGTGCGGGTGGGCAGCTTCCAGTTCGCCCGGCTGTCCGGCGACGACGCGCTGCTGCGCCGGCTCGCCGATCACGCGATCGACCGGCTCCACCCGGAGGCACGCGCGGCCGCCGACCCCTACCTCGGCCTGTTCGAGGCCGTCGTCGCGGCGCAGGCGGAGCTCGTGGCGCGGTGGATGCTCGTGGGATTCATCCACGGGGTGATGAACACCGACAACATGACGATCTCCGGGGAGACGATCGACTACGGTCCGTGCGCGTTCATGGACGCCTTCGACCCGACGACCGTGTACAGCTCGATCGACACCGGCGGGCGCTACGCGTATGCGAACCAGCCGCTCATCGCCGAATGGAACCTCGCCCGGTTCGCCGAGGCGCTCCTCCCCCTGCTCGGTGAGGACCAGGAGGCCGGGATCGCGGCCGCCCAGGAGGTGCTCGGCGGGTTCCGCGCCCGCTACAGCGCGGCGTGGACGGCCGGCATGCGGCAGAAGCTCGGGCTCCGGGACGCGGTGTCCGAGGAGACCGCGGGCGAGGCGATCAACGCGATCCTCCTCATGCTCCGGGACCACCGGGTCGACTACACGGGATTCTTCCGGGGTCTGGCGGACGCAGGCAAGACTGGTCCGGGAAGTGCCGGCGGCGGTGCCGGGGCGCGCGGTGATGACGCGGGTCGTGCCGGGCAGGGCAGTGCAGACGCGAGCGTCGTCGCCGAGATGCTCGCCGACGTCCCCGAGTTCGCCGACTGGCTCGAGACCTGGCGAGGGCTGGATCCGGATGCCGCGCTCATGCGGCGGGTCAACCCGGTCTACATCCCTCGCAACCACCTCGTCGAGGAGGCGCTCGCCGCCGGGGAGGCCGGGGACATGGAACCGTTCACCCGGCTGCTCGAGGCGGTGACGGATCCGCACACCGAGCGCCCAGGGCTCGAGCGGTACGCGCTGCCGGCACCCGAGGACTTCGGACCCTACCGGACCTTCTGCGGGACGTGAGGACTGTGGGCGGCGCATGCCCGAACGCTTGACGGGTTCCATCCGCACCGATAGAAGTGATGCATGTCACTCGATGAGGAGTCGCGGCACCTGATCGCGGCATTCGCCGCCGCTGGGCGGTGATGTGCGGGGATCCTGGACCGAGGTGTTCGCGGACTCCCGCAACCGCCGCGTCGTCGTCAAGGCCGTCCACGGCGGTGGGAGAAGGCGCGGTGTGCTGTCGGACCCGCTGCCTGCGGATCCCCCGATGGACGGCCCCCAGCTGGTCGAGGACTGGATCGAGCACGACGGGAGAGACCGCAAGGCCTACGTCGCCGGTGGGTGAGCGGGCTGCTCAAGCCCTCGACTCTCGACCACGAGCACACCACCGAAGGTGAACCCTTCGCCGTAGACGGTGATCTCGCCGCCCTCGCCCGGCATGCAGCGGCCGGCCTCGGGATGCACCTCGCCGGCGTCGACGGGGTCATCGGCCCGCGCGGCCCGGTCGTCGTCGACGTCAACGCCTTCCCCGGCTTCCGCGGGGTGTGGACGGTGCGCCGGAGGCGGTAGCGGAGCATCTGGTCGAGCACGCGGGGCGGGCCGGGGCTGATCCGGACCGGGCGCCGGACCACCCGTGTCCGAACCCGCCGGTAGGGTGAGACCGACAAGCGAACCGAACGGGACTGCCGGATCAGCCGACTACTGATCCGGGTCGTCCTCGCGATCCTCGAGCAGGGTTTCGACGTGGCGACGCAGGTCGGCGGCGTGCACCGAGATAACCTGCCACACGATCTCGTAGTCGACCGCGTCGTATTCGTGGGCGAGCCGGTTTCGCATCCCGACGGCACGGCGCCAGGTGGGCTGTTCGGCACGGTCGCGCAGGAAGTCCTCGGGCAGTCGGCGGACCGCTTCTCCCAGCTTGAGTACGAGGGAGTCTGCCGCGAGGTGCGGTACGCCCAGCTCAGGGTCGCTGTCGTACCACTCCCGGCCCCGGGCCGCCAGCGCCTCCGCGCGACGACACAGCCGAATGATGTCCTCGAGTCCGCGGCGGATCCCAGCGGTCAGCGGTGGGTTCACAATGCCACCGTAGCGCGGGCGATCTCGTGATCAGCACGGAGCGAGCGCGAGGTGATGATGTCCACGCCTCTGCCCAGCAGCTCCTCCAGCAGCTCTGCGGCATCGATGATGTCGAGCAGGTCCAGGTCGGGCTCTGCATCGACGAGCAGATCGATGTCGCTGCCAGGATGATCCTCATCGCGGGCGACGGAACCGAACACCCGGGGATTGCTCATACGGTGCTCCCTGAGCACGGTCAGGATCGCGTCATGATGGTGGGCCAGAGCGGCGCGAGCGGAAGGTCGCAGTGCCGAGTCCAGGCGCTCGACGGTGGCCGCCGAGGGGCGGCGCCGGCCTCGCTCGTAGGCGGCGATGTTCGGCTGCGGCACACCGCTACGTTCGGCGAGCTGCGCCTGGGTGAGTCCCGCCTGCACTCGACGAGATCTGAGGTCTTCCATGACCCGAGTATAGCGCGCGATATACTCGCGCGATCCCGCTGACGATCGACCCCGTGCCGAGGGCCGGCGGCCAACGCCGTCGGCCCGAGGAGCACTGCCGTGCCCGCGGCGCACCCCGGCAGGCCTCTTGCGTCAGACCAGCCCGCTGCTGAGGAGGAAGATCGCGAGGCCGTGGGCGATCGCCGCCGGGATGACGCCTCGGCGCAGGCGGAGGAACGCGCAGATCAGACCCTCCCAGAGGGTGAATGCCAGCAGCGGCCATCCGACGTCGGTCACGGTGGTGGCGAGGTAGGCGTGGCAGGCCGCGAAGATGACGGCCGACAGCAGCGCGGCACGCACGGCCGGCATGGCGGTCTCGAGCCGCCCCTGCAGGTAGCCCCGGAAGAACACCTCCTCGCCGAGGTTGCCGGCCAGCGCCATGAACGCCAGGGCGGGGAGCACGCCGAGAGCGACCGCGCCGCCGCGCTCCTCCAGCGGAGCTGCGGCCGACACCGCGAGGATGGGAGCCGCGGCGAGGATCCCGCCGAGGATGCCCAGCCCGAGGGTGCTGGGATTCGGCGTCCCCCACTGCACGAGCGACCGCAGGCGCGGGTCACGCAGGGTGGCGAGGACCAGGAGGATGCTGCCGAGACCGAATGCCACGAGCACCACCGGGTCGTCGGTCATGCGCAGCCAGGGCACGAAGTCGCCGACGAGTCCGAACTCCCACAGCCGGGTGGGAGTCATCGCGTCACGGATGAGGATGAAGCCGAGGATGAGGACGACGATGCGCAGGAGCGAGTCGCGGTCCGCACGCGCCAGCCAGAAGCACACCCCGAGGAGGAGCAGGCCGGGGACGAGCATGGCGCCATAGCCCAGCAGCGTGCTCGCGGAATCGAGAAGATCGGTCATGGAGATGCCCCTCCGGGGATGACGGTGCGAGCTGCGAACGGTCGGGGAGTGAGAACGACCCCGCCGGTGGCGGGGCCGTTCTGCTGTTCACTTCGGTGGACCTCCGTAGCAGCTTCTCAAACCCCCGGAAGCCGCTCGGATCGCTGATTTCCCGTGTTCTACGGGGTTCTCGGGCTCGTCAGCCGCGCGCTCGGGGTGCTCGGATGACCGATGAGCGCGGTCCGGTGCGTGAGAATTCGCGGCAGTCTCAAACCCGTTTGAGCGTCTCCAATCGAGCCGAGCTGATCGCCGGTTACGCCGATGGTGTGCCCGTGCGGGAGCTGGCGACGCGATTCAACGTGCACCGCGGCACTGTGCGGGAGATAGCTCGGGAGGCGGGCTTGGCGGCGCGTCGCCCGGAGTTGCCGGACGCGATCCGACAGGACGCCGCTCAACTCTATGCGGGTGGGATGACGCTCGCTCAGGTCGCCGCGCGACTCGGAGTCAGCCATGAGGCCGTGCGCTCGGCGGTGATCGCGTGCGGCGGGACGATCCGTACCGGCGGTCGTCGCCGGGTCGGTGCCTGAGTTCTCACACTTCACCGAATACCTATCGCGTCCACCGCGGCACGCTCTTCGGCGTCGTCTGCTTCGGAAGACAAGCTGGTGCGCTCGCGACGGGCGGTGATGGACTCGCGGACACGGGCGCGGATTAGGAGCACAGCGCTGACCGGCCCGATCCAGAGCATCTTGAGCATGTTCCAGATCGCCCACAGCACTGCGAGGTGGAGCCATCCGGGGGCGCCGTCGTCGATGAGTTGGACACAGGCGTTCGCGATCAGGATGTACGGGACTGCGAGCAGCATCGCGGGGATACCCCACTTCAAGCCGCGTCGGCGGGTTCGGATCGCATACAGCAGGATGTTGGTGGGCATGTAGCGCCGCAGGAAGTAGCGGGTGTGGACGCTGACGGTCCAGATCAGACGGATCATGGTCTTGTTCCTCTCCATCGCACAGTGCATCTGGTGAGGCAGTGCGTTGAAGAATGACCCGAGGGTCTGCCGAGACCGGCGCGTTACAGAGGAGAAATCCGCCTCATCAGGCAGTCTACGGGTGATTCCTGTCAGAAGGAAGAAGCTGGACAGCCAGGGTCGCGGTCCTGGAGCGCTCCGACTGGTCGTCCGCCCTACTCTCGTATGAGGCGTGGATCATGCTGCGTGCCGGTGGCCCGGCGAGGCGACTGGGCAGGCCGATTTCGCGACCATACGCTTGTTGAATGTACCCGCCACCAGCCGGGCCGGACCTGACGGCCGAGCAGTGTCAGGAGCTTGACGACACTTTTTTGTCGTCTGATCCGTACGGGTACTTCAGCGCTCGGATCGGCATGATGCTGCGGTGGGCAGAGTCGGACGTCGACAGCGATGAGCATCCCCTGGCCGCATCCGCGGAACAGCAGCACGCGATCGAGACCCGTGGGCGGTTCGCTCGCCTCCTTGGTCGGCCGGTGGGCTTCGTACCCGAGACCTCGCCGAGGTCCATTGCCACACAGGTCGCCACGGACGCGTACGCCCTGCGGCACCATGCGGCTGAGTCGCTTGTGCGGTTGACGGCGGCACTCTCGCAACGGACGAACGTCGCCGAATCGTGCGTTTGGGAAGCCCTGTCGGCCGGGCGAAACCAACTCGATCAGGTCGTAAGCCAGCTCCGCGAGTCCTTCTCCTCGGCGGAGGCCCCGATGCAGTTCGTCCGTCTGGTTCTCCGCGAGCAGGACTTGCAGAGCGGGATGACGGGCCGACTTGCTTCGGCGTCCAACGTGTTCGCTGACTGGCTCCAGTTCGCTATCGACCTACTCGTGGGACATGAGCTCCAACTCAACGCTGCTCACAACAAGGTCAAGCACGGTCTCTCAGTCCGCGCTCGTGATGATCTCAAAGTCTCATTCGTCACCACTCCGCCCAGCGCAGATGGGACCATCCCGGTTGGTGTGCTGACCGGCCCGGACGCTGTGGACATCTTCGACCGCCCCGTCATCGAAGTTCTCGCACAGGCACCCAAGGTGGACGGGCATCGACAAGGGCTGGAGCTAACGCAGTTGAGGGTGGATGTCCCTGCCGTTCTCGCCGAGGCCTACATGATCGCCTGGGCCCACGGGGCGATGTTCCATGTCGCGGCCACGAAACACTTCGAAGGACGGGTAGACCTTCCCGACTATCTGGGCGCTCCCGCTCATCCCGGTTATCCCGTGGGCGGCCCACATCCTGACCATGTTTCCGGCAAGGCTCCGGTGGGAATGAGGTTCCCTCTCACCACTCCTCCCGGTGGCGGGCCTGCGAGGCGGCCAGCGGGAATCGCGTTTCGAGACTCGTTCATTCCGCTCATATTCACTGGCTCTGCGATGCGCAACGTTCGCGTTGTTGCGGACGAGGCAACGGAGGAGGCGTAGGTGCGGGCGCCAAAGAACGAAGCTACGGGAACCTCGGGTGAGTCTGAGGTCTTGGCGCAGTTCGAGCGCTTGGGCTGGGGAGGGGTGATCGATAGCCGGCACGACACAGGCACCGATCTATATCTGCGGCCGCGAGATGCCCGCCGGTACGAACTCGGCGCCGTGATGGGTGCCCAGGTCAAGACCGGGTCGTCTTACTTCAAGACCCCGCAGAAGGACGCCGAGGGCACGATCACTGGGTGGTGGTTTGCCGAGGACGACCGTGAACACTTCGACTACTGGCTGCGCCACGCGCTGCCCCACGTGGTGATCCTGCGCGATCAAGACAGAAACCTCTCGTTCTGGGTTCACGTCACCCCTGCGCGAGTCGTCTCGACCGGCAAGGGCGCCAAGATTCTTGTACCGGCCTCCCAAACCGTTGACGCGGACCACAACGAAGCACTCTCCGACGTCGCGCTGACGCAGCTTCCGACTCCGACCTGGGACGGCACTGCGTGGACCGGCGCGGTGCATCTTGCACCGGTCGACGAAGTTCGGCATGCCCTCATCACTCCCCGGCTCATCGCACCCCACCCGAACCTGGTCCCAGATTCGATCTCCGGGCTCGAAGCCCTCGCCATGCAAGTGCACTTCCGGGACGACCTTGAACGGATTCTGGAACCGATGAGCCTTCCTGCGCTCGCAGGGGAGAATGACGCCGAGCGGAAGGGGCTGTCACTCGACGATGCACGTGAGGCCGATGACTGGTGTTGGCGCGCCACCGCGGCCCTTCATCTCTGGCACTACCAGGGAGAACCCGCTGACCTGCTTCAGCTTGTCGACCTAGCTTCCACGCCGAGTGAACGCTCCGCGGCATCCGTGCTCCGCTGCGTCTATCACTTCGACGAGAACGATCCCGATACGGCGCTCCAAGTGCTTCAGGACGCCCTGGCACATGACGACTACTCCTCAGTGGATCACGCATGGCTAGAAGCTCAACGAGCACGGGCGCTGCTGGAGGTCGGACGACACGAGGAGGCTTTCGACCTCGCGATGAAGACCCAGCGAATCCATCGAGAGGCACCGTCGGACGTCACGGCTGCGGCCATCGCGGGCGCGTGTGCGCTGACGTCGTTCAGGGCCAGCGGATGGATGCAGGGCGACATCGCCAACATCATCCAGCGCAGCGACAACCCAGCGTCGTGGTGGAGAACCCAGGTGATGTCCTATGGGCTATCCGCTCATCTCTCTGAGGAGTTCCGGAGATGGAGCGAGGATGCGTCGATTCGGATCGGGGGCTCGGACACTGCCCACAAGCGCCTGCTTTCCGCGGCGTTGCTGGCCTCGTGCGCTGGTGACCACGACGGGTGGCGTGGCGCAATTGGCGCTCTCGCGGAGCACTTCCTTGTCACCACCGGCCCCACGGATGATCCCGACAGGGTCGCCGGCCGGCTGACTCTTCTCCGTCTCTCCGGTGACAGCAAGAGCACTGGGCGCGCGACTCGACACATCGTGCGCACGGGTCCAACGATGGCCGCCAGGATCGCGGCGAGCAGCGTGGACTTGTCTCGATCGACTCGAACGACCGCTTTGGCAGATATCGAACTGCTGACGGCCGCCGGCGACGTTCTCGAACCAGCACGCGCCGACGAAACCTGTGCGTGGGCGCTGGCGATGCTCCAAGAGCCACAGGCCTACCTGGAACGTGCTCGGCCTACATTCATCGTGCTCTACAAGATCATCGATCTGCTGAAGGCCATGGTGTGGACGTTGAGCGAGGACGCCCTTCACAACGTGATCGACTACTTCCTCGACCAGCCCCCGGTCACCGACGACGGAACCGCGCAGACACTCGCCCGGCTGATCCATACGATCCCCGCATCCGCGTGGCGTGAGAGTGACCGTCAGCGCGCGGCGAACCGATCTGACGGCGACGCCGCCTACCTACGCGAGGCCTTCTTGAGGGTCGCTGCTCCTGCAGTAGCCGAGAGTCGCGAGCAAGTCCTTCAACGAGCCCGGGCCGGGGAGTTGATCGTCTTCGAAGCCATCGACGACGTGCGAACGCTGCCCTCCGATGCAGTCAATGCTCTTACTGACCGACTGTGCAGCGTCATCGACAATCTCATCGAGGATGCCGCCAAGGGGGCGTACAGTGTCGGCGGTCTCGACCCCGGCCATGCAATGACCCTGCTCGGTGTCTGGCACCCGTCGAGTGGGCGGTGGGATCGTATCGAAGCTCTGTTGACGGCTCCCGGGGTCCGACCTCAGCAACAGTCTGGCGCATTGCAGGTACTCGCCATCCATGGAGCGACACTCGCCGACCCAATCAAGACACAACTTGTCGAAGCCGTGTCAGCGCTTCGGAACCGAGAGCCAGTGCGGACCTTCTTCGATGACGACGAGGACATCCGCGGCCTCGCCGCCGAAGCGCTCGCTGCTCTCGCAGATGAGGCCGCGCGCGAACCGTTGATACGGGACCTTCTTGGCGGGGACACCGTTCGCCGTGCCGCAAGTGCACGGATCATCGAACGTTTCGGAGACAAGGCAGAGTCCGAACTCCTTCTCGCTCTAGCGGGTGACGCAACCGAAGCCGTACGTGACGCGGCGCTCAGAGGGCTGAGCAGGTTGGTCGTTGCCGAGCGCGCATCTGAGGGAGTCGCGACGATCCTGTCGAAGGTCCTGAAGTCTGGCGGAAGGCGGAGTGCCGCGGCGGTCGTTTCCGGGCTCCACACGCCTTCGGAGGTGCCAGCCGTTTCTCAACTGCTGACCATCGCCGCGCAGCACCCTTCAGCACAGATTCGCGAAGCTGCACGCGAGAGCACCAGCGACTGAGAGTTCCGCAGGCGCTATTGTTCCTCCGCCGTCGGCGGTGGCAGTGATGCTCGATCCGTGCTGGAATCCGCCTCATCCTCGGGTGCTGGCGGTGCGAGTTGCTGCCTGGTGAAGGCGTCGCTCATTTCATTGAGTTCGACCGTCTCTGGCGCTGGGTAATCCAAGCGATCGACAACACGCTTCATCGTCTTGTCTACGCCACCCACGGCCTTGGTGAGGTCTTTGATCGCGCCACGTACATGGTGCAGTGAGCCGTCCGGAGCGTCCCTGGCCTGACGCCACTCTGAGATGTCGATCTGAATTTCGAGGACAGGCAGCGGACCGTGCGGGCCCTCGCCTTCGACACGCACAGTGCGGACCTGTGGTTCCTCGCTGGACAGGAGGTCGTAGCCGGCACCGAGCGTCCACCGGATTTCCCGTTTCGGCGCGAGTGAGCGGAGTCCGCTGGCGAGCACCCGCTGAACACTCTCGACCTTGTCCGACTGTTGCTGGCCGGCTGGAAGCGGTGGATCGAACGTCACCCTCACGTTGCGTGCGACGGTGGGACCGTTGTTACCCACCACCACGTGCATCACGGTGCCTTGTTGCATATCTGGCTGGATGTCCGCCCACACGTAGGGCTGTAGTGCCTCATGAGCGAGATCGCGTTGTAGTTGAGTCTGCTCCCGCGCGGCGGCTGCCTGCTCGCGTTGGATCTCCGTCTGGTCGTGCGCCGCCTTCGCCTGCCTCGCGGCCGCCCGCGCTGCCCAGATGGTGAATGGCAGGGCGAAGGCCGAGATGACCAGGGCAACGATTGAGATGGCTACCATGCTTCAACCTTCCCATGGCGGTCTGACACAGGCGGGACTGATGCACGGATAGGTGACATTTCGGGTTTCACGCTGCAAGTGCAACGGGTTCAATGATGGCTTCGTACTCCACCGGGGTCAATTTCCCGAGACGGGCTTGACGACGTCGGCGGTGGTAAGTCCGCTCGATCCAGGTCACGATCGCGATCCGCAGCTGCTCATATGTAGTCCACCGGCGGCGGTCGAGGACGTTCTTTTGCAGGAGCGCGAAGAACGATTCCATGGCCGCGTTGTCACCTGCTGCCCCGACCCGGCCCATCGATCCGATGAGCCCGTGACGGGCCAGCGCGCGGAGGAACTTGCGTGACCGGAACTGAGATCCTCTGTCACTGTGTACCACGCAGCCGCCCACGTCGCCGCGCCGGGCGACGGCCATCTCGAGGGCATCGACGGCCAGCCGGGCCTTCATCCGCCGGTCGATGGAGTAGCCGACGATCCGCCCCGAGTAGACGTCCTTGACCGCGCACATGTACAGCTTGCCCTCGGTGGTCCTGTGCTCAGTGATATCGGTCAGCCATAGTGCGTTCGGGGCGGTGGCGGTGAATACCCGTTCGACGAGGTCATCGTGGACCGGCGGGCCCGGCGGTGGCCCATTCTTCGCACGGGCTTTGCCGAAGACGCTCCACCACGAGTTGTCCGCGCAGATTCGCCACGCCGTGCGCACGCACATGGCCTCACCGATGGCTTCGGCTTCGTCGGCCAGCAGTCGGTAGCCGAACTCCGGGTCGTCCCGATGAGCCTCGAACAGCGCATTGGCCCGATAGGCCTCAACCAGCTCGGCCGGCCCGATGGGTTGTCTGAGCCAACGGTAGTAGGGCTGGCGGGAGAGCTTGAGCACCCGACACGTCACCGCCACGGGAACCCCGTCGGCGGCGAGCTCTCTCATGAGCGGGTAGAGCCTTTTGACGGCAGATTCGCCTGCGACAGATACGCTGCGGCGCGGCGCAGGACCTCGTTCTCCTGCTCCAGCAACCGGTTGTGGCGCCGCAGCTCGCGCAACTCGGCGGACTCATCGGTGGTGGTGCCGGGCTTGCTGCCGGCATCGATTTCGGCCTTTCGGATCCACTTCGTGACGGTGCCTTCGTGGACGCCGAAGTCCTTGGCAATCTGCGCGATCGTAGTGTGCTCGTCCCGATTCAGGGCAACGCGCACGACGTCGTCGCGAAACTCTTTCGGATAGGGCTTGGGCATGATGCTGACATCCTTCCAGACCTGCCTGTTAGCAAGCCAGATCAGGTGTCACCTATCCGTGCATCAGTCCCGCCCGCTCCCGCGCCGAACAAGACCGCGCCCGTCCCGCACCGGACGCCGTGTCGCCGGTTCCCGGCGCATGTCGGGACAGCAAGGTAGAATCGGACCAGCAAGAAGCCAACGACTGAACCTCCGGTTCGGTCGTGGTGCGCAGTCCTGTTTGGCCTTCGTGGCTTACCCAGCAGGCTCCGATATCGAGTCGGCTGGGTCGTGTTTCCCTTTTACGAGTCGCACCGCACCAAGCGGTAGCCGCCGCTTGTGCTGGCCCCGATCAATCCGGGGAAGGGAACACGACCCGTGACCATTACACAACCACCAGCCACTACTGCTCTGGACCGCATCGGTGAGACCACCACCATGGCCGTCTCCTACCTGCGCGTGTCCACCAAGGAACAAGCCGAACGCGGCGGCCGTGCCGAGGGCTTCTCGATCCCCGCCCAGCGGGAGGCGAATTTGCGCAAGGCCCGCGACCTGAACGCCGTCATCACCGAGGAGTTCATCGACGCCGGCGAGTCCGCCCGCAAGGCCGACCGGCCCGAACTGATGCGGATGATCGAGTACGTCCAAACGCACCAGGTCGCATACTGCATCGTCCACAAGGTCGACCGGCTCGCCCGCAACAGCGCCGATGACGTGACCATCCACCTCGCCCTCAAAGAGGCCGGGGTCGTGCTCGTCTCCGCGACCGAGAACATCGACGAGACTCCGTCGGGGATGCTGCTGCACGGCATCATGTCGACCATCGCGGAGTTCTACTCCCGCAACCTCGCTGGCGAGGTCTCCAAGGGCATGAACCAGAAGGCGCTCAGTGGCGGCACCAACGGCAAAGCACCCATGGGCTACCTCAACGTCACCCGCCGCGACGAACTCGGCCGCGAGGTCCGCACCGTCGAGGTGGACCCCGACCGTGCCCCGCTGGTGCGATGGGCGTTCGAGGCCTATGTCAAATCCCGGGTTTAGTTGAGGCTGAACGGTTGTTCTGTATTCAGGCTGCGTTGCCGATGGTCTGGTTCTCGGCGAAATGTGTGGCCTCGATCTCGGCAGGGGTCTGGTAGTCGAGCATGGAATGGAGCCGTTCGGTGTTGAACCAGTGGACCCAGTCCGCGGTCGCGGCCTCGACGTCCTCCCGGCCGGCCCAGGGCCCGTCGAGGTGGATCAACTCTGCCTTGTAGAGCGAGTTCAGTGTCAAATCCCGGGTTTAGTTGAGGCTGAACGGTTGTTCTGTATTCAGGCTGCGTTGCCGATGGTCTGGTTCTCGGCGAAATGTGTGGCCTCGAT